>JACCTM010000120.1 GCA_013812385.1 Geodermatophilaceae bacterium
GATGGTGGGGCCGACGGCGGCGCGGACGGTAGCGCCTGATCCGCAGCACTGAGGCACAGGGCCGGGAAGCCGTCGGCTTTCCGGCCCTGCGCCGCTGCGTGAACGTCGAGCCCGATGAGTTCGCGGCGCGCTACTGGTCGCGAGGGGCCCTGCTGTCCCCGGCGGACACGCTCCCCCGGGACTTCACCGACCTGCTGGATCTGGACGCGGTCGACGAACTGCTGTCCCGGCGCGGCGTTCGTACGCCGTTCCTGCGGGTGGCCAAGGGGGGGGTGATTCGCCCCGCGACCAGCTACACCAGAGGTGGCGGCGCGGGTGCCGATGTCGCCGACCAGGTGGCCGATGACAAAATCCTCGATCTCTTCGCCGATGGCAACACCCTCGTCCTGCAGGGCTTGCACCGGCTCTGGCCGCCGCTGATCGACTTTGCGGCTGCCCTGCGCGCCGAGATCACCCACCCGATACAGGTGAATGCCTACCTGACTCCGCGCAGCTCACAGGGCTTCGCCCACCACTACGACGTCCATGATGTCTTCGTCCTGCAGGTGGCCGGTGCCAAGCGCTGGCAGATCCATCCGCCGGTCCTGACCGATCCGTTACGGACCCAGCCCTGGACCGATCGCAAGCAGACCGTCGAGCAAGCCAGTGCTCAGGATCCGCTGATTGACACTGTGCTTCAACCGGGCGACGCGCTGTACCTCCCCCGCGGCTACGTCCACGGCGCGCAGGCGCTGGACGGCGTTAGCGCCCACCTGACGATCGGGGTGCACTCGGTGACCCGGTACGCGATCGTGGAGGCCCTCATGGCCCAAGCCGCGACAGATCCTGATCTCCGTCGCAGTCTGCCGCTCGGGATCGACCTGTCAGAGCCTGGCGGCGCGCTCGCTGACGAGGTGCGAGGTGCGGTGGCCGCGCTGACCAGCTGGCTCGAGCACAGCGAGGTCGGCCCGGCCGGAGACCGACTTCGGCGCCAGGTCTGGGGCCAGACTCGGCCGGCGCCGGTGTCTCCGATCCGGACCGCCGTCGCGCTGACGGCATTGGACGACCAGAGCGTGATCGCCCTGCGGCCCTACCTCGAGCTGCACTGGCAAGCCGGCGACAACGGGCTGAGACTCGAGACCGCAACCCATGTCCTCGATCTTCCCGAAGGCGCCGCCTCGACCCTCGCCGCGCTCGAGGGCGGCCAGCGCCTGCGCCTCGGTGAGATCGCCGACCTCGATCCCGCGGCTGTCCTCGACCTCGCCCGCCAGCTGGTTCGCAGCGGCGTTGCGGTCCTTCACTGATGGGCTCGAGCGACCCCTCCCCGAGCGACCCCTCCGCGACATCGAGCGGGGAACCCCGCCGGCCGAGACCGAAGGTCGACCCTCGACGCTGTGCACCGTCGGCCCGCCGCCGACGGGATCCGCTGATGGCCACCGCCGCGCCCGCGACCCGGTGGCTGCTGATCGAGCAGCCGGGTGGCTGGGGCCGGCACGCCCTGCGACAATCCTGGTTCGCTCGGGACGTCGCCACCGCGTTGCTCGCCCTCACCGGCGAGCAGGGAATCCGGGTCCAGGTCATCCGCAGGACCCCCGATCGTTCCCAGCCGGCACGGCCTCGGCGCTGGGCCTACGTCGATTCCGGTGCAGGCGCCCCGACCAGTTGGTGGGGCGACTACGGCCAGGATCGCGAGCTGCTCGATCTGTCGTTCGACGGATCGGAGGGCAACAGCAGTACCGAGCCGATTTTCTTGGTATGCACCCACGCCCGGCACGATGCCTGCTGCGCTCTGTACGGCCGACCGGCCTACACAGCTCTGGCCGCTCACTATCCGGAGAGCACTTGGGAGACTTCGCATGTCGGCGGTGACAGGTTCGCTGCGAATGTTGTCATCCTCCCGGATGGCCACTACTACGGCGGCCTCGACGGGGATTCCGCGCTCCGGATAGCTGCAGCGCATCGCGACGGTCTGATCGAATCGAGCTACTTCCGCGGGGCAAGCGTCCAGGCCGCCCCGACGCAGGCTGCCGAGCACTATCTGCGGAGCCATCTCGGCGAGCACCGGATCGGCGCCGTTGTCGCGCTCGATCTGCAGCAGGAAGACCTGGCCCGGTGGGTGGCAAGGCTCGCCCACGTCGATGGCACCGAGTTCGAGGTCGAGGTCGGTACGACTCACGCTTCGGCGCTGAACCGGCTGACCTGCTCGGCCGGCCATCCAGCGGCAGCCAGGGTGTTCGAACTGATCAGCCTGCGTGAGGTGGGACACGCGGATCAGAGTTGATCGAACAGTGCCTGCAGAGCCAGGCTGGAGACAGCAACCGTCACCCAGAGAAGCCCGCCGAGAAGCAGCGGCCGCAGCCCTGTGTGCCGCATCGCCGAGAACTGCGCCGAGAGCCCGATGGCCGTCAACGCCACAGTGATCATCGCCCGCGCGAGCACCCCGGTGGCGTCCAGGGCAGCCTCCGGAATGATCCGCGCGAGCTGATTGCCACCGCCAGGACGAACCACAGAATGAACCACGGAACGATCTTGCGCCAAGGCAGGCCGGAGCCGTGAGCCGCAGCGTCCGATGTCATCTCCTTGCGCTTGGCTCGTATGTGAAAGAACGCAATCACAAGCACCATCGGAATGATCATGGTGGTTCGAGTGAGCTTCACGACGACTGCGTAGTCCCCCGCAGCCATACCGTACGTATATCCCGCGCCAACCACCGAAGACGTGTCATTGATCGCTGTTCCCGCCCAGAGGCCGAACGCATTCTGCGACAGGTCCAGCAGGTGCCCGAGGAAAGGGAAGAGGAGCACCGCGATCGCGTTGTAGAGAAAGATGGTCGATATCGCATAAGCGATACTTGCCTGAGTAGGTGCTATGACGGCGCTGGTGGCTGCAATGGCCGATCCGCCGCAAATGGCTGTTCCCGCCCCGATCAGCGTTCGAAGCTCACCATCGACGCGCAGCAATCGGCCAAAGACAAACATTGCGCCGAAAGCAATGAACAACGTGCCCATCATCACCGGAAACGACTCCAACCCCGTCTGTAGGAGTTGGCCCAGGCTCAGGCCGAGCCCAAGCAGGACCACTGATGCCTGCAAGACGTACTTACCGGCGAAGGCCAGTCCCTTCGCGAACAGCGGTGGCGGCTTCCACAGCGCCCGAACGGTCATGCCGAGCACGATCCCGAATACCGGTCCACCGACAACGGGCGCCATTGACCCGGCCACCCAGGCGACGACCGCCAGGCCGGTCGCCAGGACCAGACCGGGCAGAAGGACGAGCCGTTTGTCGAACACGATCAACCCCGGCCGATGCGCACCGGTACATCTAGTTCCGCAGTTGTCAACGAGCCGTGGTAGCCGACCAGGGAGTGCGCGCCTGGTTCTCGGCGGCTGGCCGTGATGGCGATACCGCCGCATGCCCAGGCCACCACGTTCCCGATGCGTTCGACATGCGCTGCGTGCACGATGGGCCCGAACAAGCCCTCGTCGATCGCCTGCTCCCGGGACATCACCCAGGCGCGCTCTCCCAGGACGGCCGACCATGCCGCAAGCACGTCCCCGGCGGCTCCGGGCCGCGTATAGAGAAATCGGGCGCGGGGTTCTCCTGCCACCACTCGAATTCCCGCTCCCAAAGCAGCCGCGTCGCCCGCGCCGGGCGCGTCCTGACTTGCATCCAGGTCGATCTTGTCGTCGGTCGCGACGTCGAGCATGCCGTGATCGGCGGTGACGACAAGAGCGGTGTTCGGGCCCATGGCGGTCAGGATCGAGGCCACCAGTGCATCGACCTGGCCGAGTTCGAACCGCCAGGCATCGCTGCTGCAACCACGGATGTGCCCAGTCATGTCGAGGTCGCCGTGATAGGCATAGAGCAGCGAAGGTCGGCCGACTCCAGATGCGGCGACAGCTCGCGCAACCAGATCACCGGGCCCGACTGCCGCCAAGTACTTGGCTCCCCGGTAGGTGGCCTCGGTGAGACCGGACCCGATGAACTTCGCCGGCCCCGCGGCGTGGACGTGGACGCCGGCCTGCGCGGCCCGCTCGAATATGGTCGTCGCCGGCTGCCACTGCTTCGGAGATGGGTCGGTCCCCCATTCGATATGAGTGAGTAGCCGGTCGGTGCCGGGCACCGCGACGGTGAAGCCGACGATGCCGTGCTCGCCAGGGGGCACGCCGGTCGTCAGCGTGGCGAGACTGACCGGAGTCGTCGACGGGCTTGCCGCCTGCAGGGCACCGATCGGGCTCGGCAGCGACGTCATCACCGGCGCAGCCTGCGAGTTGGCAACCAGATTGTGCTCCCCCAGCCCGTCGATGAGCAGCAGCACGACGTGGCGTACACCGGCAAGCGCAGGCGCCAGACCGAGGACGTCCACAAATCCGGGAACGCCGAGTCCGGCGATGATCGCCGGCAACAGTTCGGCGAGGCTGTTCTGGCCGTACGCCGGCACGGACAGCACGTCCGGCCGAGAGCGGTCCGGTCCGAACTGCACGGGCGGTCCCGATCGAGCGGGGGGGTGCGGCGTTCCGGTCACCGACGGCACAGCAGATGAACGTCGCTTGCCAGATCTCGGTAGGGCGAACGCTGGGCCAGGACAGCTTCCAGTTGCCGTACGGCGGCACTCTGCTCGGCGGCAAGCTCAGCAGCGGGGAGCAGGTCGGCCACGACGCGTACCCCGTGCCACAGCTCTACCGACAGACCCGCGTGGACCACCAGGTGGTGCAGTTCGTCGATGTCGAAGCGTCGGTGTCGTGTCCCGTCGGGCTGCCCATGAAGCAACGCCAGCGCCTCCTCGGGCCGGCCTCCCACGGCTCTGGCCAACACTGCGGCGGCTTGGTTGGCCACGAGCAAGCTGACCCACCCACCGGTCCGTACGCAGGCGGCCAACGCAGCCGCGGCTGCCACCGGCTCGTCGACGAATTCCAGGACGTGGTGGCAGAGCACCAGATCGGCGCTGTCGGCTGCAACCACCTCGCCCAGCCGGTCGCCGTCCCCCTGAACGCCGGTGATCGCGCCGGCGACACCAGCTGCCTGTGCCCGCCGGTCCAGCAGTGCCAGGGCATCCGGACTGGGGTCGACAACTGTCACGGTGTGCCCCCGCTGAGCCAGCGGTACGGCGAATCCTCCGGTGCCGCCGCCGACATCCAGCACTCGCAGTGGCCCGTCGCCCAGAATCGGCTCCAGCGCTGCCCAGACCGTCGCCGCACGCGGCGATCCAACATCCGGTGGCCGAGCGGCGGTGGGAGTCATGGCGCGGCCGAGCCTAACGGGGCCGGCTGACCAATCGAGTGAACCGTAGGCGGCTCTGATCGGCTCGGATCGACTGCACACGGTTCAGTCGAGCGACTTCACGATCCTTGGAAGCGACACTGGAACGCCTGTTGTCCGAGCCGTTGCGTTGTGGAGAGGTGCATGTCGGTAACGGCCGATCGCGGTTCGCAGATCGAAGCGGCTTTCGACCCCGTTGGCCTGTCCGAAGATGTCCCACGCTTGGCTGAGACGTAGCGAGACGTAGTCAGTGGCTGGGTCAGTGGCCGCTGCTGCCGGGACTGGCGTGCCAGAGTTTTCTCGGTGCCGTCTTGGTGTCCTCTCCCGGCGGTTTCAGGTCGGAGTAGGGCGACATCCGGAACCCGGTGGGATGCACCAGAACCGGTCTGGCCATGACAGGTCGTGCCGAGCGAGAGTCTGCTGCCCCGTGCAGAGCCTGTTCGGAGAACTCGGGTGTCTGGGCCATCAAGTCGGCGACCGCGTCGATGCCCTCGGAGTTCCACGCCTCGTACAGCGTCGGCAGCTCCCATGCACCGGTCGCCCGTAACGAGATCCCGCGTGGCCCGGTCCGGCGTACCTCGCCGCGGATGACCAGCAACCAGGAGTGGAAGACCGTTGTGGCATAGGCCCCTTGGGCGTCTTCGAAGAAAGTCGCATCCGCGCAGCCAGTACCGTCGTCAAGGGTCACGAAGACCACCCGGCGTCCCGAACGCACCGGCGGGGTCTGGGTGGCCACCTTCACCCCGGCCACCAGCACCTCGGACTTGCTCCGCGCGCCGAGCAAGTCCTTTGCCCGGACCATGCCCAACGCCCTGAACAGCGGAGCGTAGAAGTCCACGACATGACGGCTGGCATCCAGACCGAGCACCTCCAACTCCGCGCTGACCCGCTCGGCGTCGGTCATCTCCGGCAGTCCGCCAGCCGAGCCGGCCAGCTCTTGGTCCCCGGACACGGGAAAGTCGAAGATCAGCTGGGTGCCCGATGACTCGGCTGAACGGCGCCGACCGCGCGGAGTGAGTGTCCCGGTGGCACTTTTGGCGCCACGCACCCATTGGTCGAGTTCCTTGGTCTGCAGCAGCAGGTCGCGTCGGTTCACCGTGCCCCGCCGGCGTACAGGACTGGCCTGGCCGAGCCGGTAGAGCGAGTCGAATCCACCCGCCACGATCAACCGCTCCACGATCGGGCGGGACGCGCCGGCCCGGCAGAAGAAGTCCGAGAGCGAGGCGTACGGCCGGCCGGCCACGATGCCGGCCACCTCCGCGTCGTTGATGCCCTTGACGTCGGCCAGGGACAGCCGAATGCCGTACCGGGTGGGATCGGGCATCTCGGCCGGCAGCCAGTCCGGCGCGACCCAGGACGATCCCATATGCCCCTGTCCGACATCCACTCGCTCGACCCGGTAGACGCCGTCGGAGATGTTCACGTCCAGGCCCAGGACCGGGATGCCGAAGTTGCGGGCGTCGTCGAGGATCAACCGCTTGGGATACATCCCAGGGTCGTGGGTCAGCACCCCGGCGACGAAGGCCGCGGTGTGGTGGGCTTTGAGCCAGGCAGACTGGTAGGTCGGCAGCGCGAAAGCGGCGGCGTGGGCCTTGCAGAATCCGAACGAGCCGAAGGCGGCCAGCACCTCCCAGATCCGTTCAGCATCCGGCACCGAATATCCGCGCTTGAGCGCGATCGGCATGAACCAGGCCTGCACCTCCGGGTGACCGTCCTTGTGCCCCAAAGCCCGACGTACCTCGTCGGCCTCGGCCAGGGTGACTCCGGTGA
>JACCTM010000137.1 GCA_013812385.1 Geodermatophilaceae bacterium
GTGACCGACGGCAGTGCCGTACTCGGGCTCGGCAATCTAGGACCCGGACCTGCGCTGCCGGTGATGGAGGGAAAAGCGGCGCTGTTCGAGCGGTTTGCCGACATCGACGCCTGGCCGATCTGTCTGGACACCCAGGACACCGACGAGATCGTACGCACAGTCGAGATCATTGCTCCGGTCTTCGGCGGCATCAACCTTGAAGACATCGCTGCGCCAAGATGTTTCGAGATCGAGCGGCGCCTTCGCGCGTCGTTGTCGATTCCGGTCTTCCACGACGACCAGCACGGTACGGCGATCGTCGTACTGGCGGCGCTGACCAACGCACTTCGGGTGGTGGGCAAGGAACTCGGGTCGGTGAAGATCGTGGTGGCCGGTGCAGGAGCGGCGGGTACGGCGATCGTGACGCTGCTGCTGGCCGCCGGGGTCACTGACGTCCTGGTCTGGGACCGCACCGGCATCTTGTCCCGAGACGACGACCGGCTGTCCCCGACCATGCTGGAGTTGGCGCAGCGGACGAACCCGGCGAATCAGCGCGGCAAACTGGCCGACGCCCTGGTCGGAGCTGATGTCTTCATCGGGGTCAGTGCCGGAAATGTGCTGCCGGCAACGGCTTTGGACGTTATGGCCGAGGGCGCAGTGATCTTCCCGCTGGCCAACCCGACTCCGGATATTGATCCGGTCGCGGCCCGGCCGTACGCCGCGGTCATCGCATCAGGCCGATCCGACCTGCCCAACCAGATTAACAACGTGCTGGCCTTTCCCGGGGTCTTCCGCGGTCTGCTGGACGCCCGGGCGACCGAGATCAGTTCGCAGATGCTCCTTTCAGCCGCACACGCCCTGGCCGCGGTCGTGACCGACGATCAACTCAACGCCAGCTACATCGTGCCGAGTGTGTTCGACTCCGCCGTACACAAGGCGGTTGCCGGTGCCGTCGCCGAAGCGGCCCGCGCTACCGCGGCAGTGGTCGCCGGCCCCGCTGACCCGAACACCTGAGCCGCCGCCCCTTTCGCCGTTATGCGCATAACGGTCAGGCAGAATCGAGCCGATGCCGGAACTGCCTGAGGTCGAAGCCCTCGCCCATCACCTCCGTACCGAGGCCGTGGGTCGGGTCGTCACGCGCCTGGATCTCGCCGAGATCGCGGCGATCAAGACCTTCGACCCTCCGCACACCTCGCTCGCCGGCCTGGAGATCACCGGAGCGTCTCGGCACGGCAAGTTCCTCGACCTCGACGTCAGCGGTCTGCATCTGATCGTGCATCTGGCGCGTGGCGGGTGGTTGCACTGGCGCAAGGACATGCCCGCCGCTCCACCTCGGCCCGGGAAGGGTCCGCTGGCGATGCGGGTACACCTAGCCGAACGGGACGGCTCCGACGAACGACCGTCGGCGGGAGCAGGTTTCGACCTCACCGAAGCCGGGACCCGCAAGGGCCTGTCGATCTACGTCGTACGAGACCCTGCTCATGTGCCCGGCATCGCCCGGCTCGGCCCCGACGCGCTTTCGCTGACCGAGACCGAACTCGCGGCGTTGCTCGCGCAGCGGCGGGTCCAGCTGAAGGGTGCGCTGACCGACCAGCGGGTGATGGCCGGCATCGGCAACGCGTACTCCGACGAGATCCTGCACACCGCGAAACTGTCGCCGTTCAAGATGACCGACCGGCTCGACGCGGCCGAAGTGGCGCGCTTGCACGCGGCGCTACAGGAGGAACTCAACGACGCGGTGAACCGCTCGATCGGGCAGGGCGCGGCGACGCTGAAGTCGGAGAAACGGTCGGGACTGAGGGTGCACGCGCGTACCGGCCTGCCCTGCCCGGTCTGCTGCGACACGATCCGCGAGGTGTCCTTCGCCGACAACTCGCTGCAGTACTGCGCGACGTGCCAGACCGGCGGCAAACCGCTGGCTGACCGGCGGATGTCCAAGCTCCTGCGCTGAGCCCGGTCCCGCTCGCTATGCGCGGGTCAGGGCGGTCCACCAGTCATCGATCGGTGGCGGTTCGGCGTTTGTGATCCGCTGGCCCGGCCGGGGTAAAGCCAGCGGGATATCGGCTGCGGCGGCGGCGACCGTCAGTCGCTGCACCGGCTCGGCCCAGGCATGGAAGCCCAGGTTGAAGGTCGCCCAGTGAATGGGCAACAGGACGTCGGCGCCCAGGTCACGGTGGGCCTGGACCGCCTCTTCGGGGGTCATGTGAATATGCGGCCACTGATCCCCGTACGCACCGATCGGCAGCAGCGTGAGCGCGAACGGGCCGTGCTCACGCCCGATCTCGGCGAAGCCGGTGGTGTAACCGGTGTCCCCACCGAAGTACACCCGATACTGAGGTCCGCGAATCACCCAGGACGCCCACAGTGTGTTGTCGCGGGTGAAGAGTCGTCCGGAGAAGTGCCGGGCCTGTGTGCAGGTCAACCGCAGCGCCCCGACGGTCGTGTGCTGTCCCCAGTCCAGTTCAATCACGCGATCCTGCGGGATGCCCCACCGGCGAAAGTGCGCGCCAATACCGAGTGGCACGACGAAGGGCGCGGTCTGGGTACGGACCAGGCTGCGAACCGTCGGCAGGTCCAGATGGTCGTAGTGATCGTGGGAGATCAGGATCGCGTCGACCGCGGGCAGTTCCTCGATCGGAACCGGCACGGGATGCATCCGGCGGGGACCGACCAGCGGTGACGGGGAGACCCGATGCCCCCAGACCGGGTCGAGCAGCACCCGCTGGCCATCGACCTCGACCAGGGCGCTGGAATGGCCGTACCAGGTTGCCGCCAGATCAGCGGCCGCCTCGGGCACCCTGCCGGATCGGGCGAGTGGCACCTGTCCGTGCGGCCGGCCACGATCGCCCCGGCTCAGGACCTGGCGCAGGATCGAGGCGCCGGTGCCCGGTGGCAGCACCGGGCTCGACTCGGCGTTGACGAACTTGCCGTCTTGGAACTGCGGTGATCCGGTGGCGGCGGCTCGCAGCGCCCCCGGTCGGGCCCCGAGTGCCACCGGAAGGCCCCAGGCGGCCCGGGTCACCCAGGTGGTCGCCGCGCCCAAGGCAACCGCGCCGCCCGTACGAACGATCGTTCTCGCCGGACCGCTGACAATGCTCACCGCACCAGCGTGCCACTCCTGTGCCGCGGTTCCCCGCGCTCGGCGGGGGAGCCGGGGTGGTTACGGCGGCTGCGCTGAGGGACCATCCACCCGTGGAGACGGCGCTGGTCGGAGTTGGCCTGGTCGTCGTGGCGGCCGCGCTGCTCTGGGGTGTCGTGCGCTACCGCTCGACGCGCGGTTTCTCGAGCACCGAGCAGCGGTTGACCTTCGATGTCCTGCACGCGGCAAGTCAGGCCGCACCTCCGTTGCGACTCGGCCTGACCGAGGCCTCGGCCGGCAAGTCGATCCGGTATCTGCGCCAGCTCCTGGGTACGCCCGCGCTGGCCATCACCAGTGCCGAGGAGGTGCTGGCCTGGGAGGGTATCGGCGCCCATCACCGGGACACGGTCATGGCGCTGGCCGCTGGCGTTCTGGACTCCGCACGCCCCGACGTAGCCAAGGCCGCCGAGATGGCGTGCGAGCAGCCGGATTGTCCGCTGCGCGGTGCGGTGATCGCCCCGGTCACGCTGGAGGGTCAGGTCGCCGGAGCCCTGGTCGCCCTGACCTGGCAGGAACCGGGTGCCGGCCTGGTCCGCGCCACCCTGGAGACCGCGCGCTGGGTCGGCACCCAACTCGAGCTCGCCGAACTCGACCAGTCCAGAGCCCGCCTGGCCCGTGCCGAGATCCGGGCGCTGCGGGCCCAGATCAGCCCACACTTCATCTACAACGCGCTTGGGGCGATCGGCTCCTTCGTCCGTACCGATCCCGACCGGGCCCGTGAGCTGCTGTTGGAGTTCGCCGAGTTCACCCGCTACAGCTTCCGCCAGTACGGCGAATTCACCACGCTGGCCGAGGAATTGGGCAACATCGAGCGATACCTGCTGATCGAACGCGCACGCTTCGGCGATCGGCTGCAGGTGACCCTGCGCATCGCCCCGGAGGTGCTGCCCGTCGCCGTACCGTTCCTGACCCTGCAGCCGCTGGTCGAGAACGCGGTACGCCACGGCCTGGCCGACAAACCGGGGGTCGGCACCATCGCGATCCGCGCGGAGGATGCCGGCGCGCAGTGTCTGATCACGGTCGAGGACGACGGCGTCGGTATGGATCCGGCTCGGCTGCGCGAACTGACCGTGGAGGATGGCGGCGACGGCCGGGAACACGTCGGGCTGGGCAACGTCGACGATCGGCTTCGCTCGGTCTTCGGGAACGACTACGGGCTGGTGGTCGAGACCGCGCCCGGGGCCGGTACGAAGGTGAGCCTGCGGATCCCGAAGTTCCACGCCGGCGTACGAGCCGGCTGAGCTGAGCCGGGCGCCCTTCGCGGCGCGTGCGCCCGGAAGGGCGGTGTCGCTTACTGTCCACGCAGGACGGAGGAGGTGGCAAGGTGACGACGACCATGCGCGTCCTTGCGGTCGACGACGAGCCGCCGGCTCTGGACGAGCTGGCCTTTCTGCTCCGCTCGCACCCCGCGATCTCGGCAGTCGTGACGGCCAACAACGCCAGCGACGCCTTGCGCGCCATGCAGGACGGCGGTCCGCACGAGCCCGGATTCGACGTCGTGCTGCTCGACATCCGGATGCCTGGCCTGGACGGTCTGGAACTGGCCAAGGTGCTGGTGAACTTTGCGCGTCCCCCGGCGGTGGTCTTCGTGACCGCCCACGACGACCGGGCGGTCGACGCGTACGACCTCGGGGCGGTGGACTACCTGCTCAAGCCGGTACGCGCCGATCGGCTCGACGAATCCCTGCGCCGCGTCATGCTGCTCCGGGATGCCGCGTCGGCCACACCGGAGGACGAGGTGATCCCGGTCGAACTGGCCGGAATCACCACGATGCTGACCCGCTCGTCGGTGCACTGGGTCGAGGCCCAGGGAGACTATGCGCGACTGCACACAAGGGACGACAGCCATCTTGTACGGATTCCACTGTCTACATTGGAGAGTCGGTGGTCTGAGGCCGGATTCGTTCGGATCCACCGCTCGTACCTGGTTGCGCTGCGGCTGATCACGCAACTCCGATTGACCCCGAGCGGGTACGTCGTGATTGTCGACAACCGCGAACTCCCGGTCAGCCGCCGGCACACTCGCGAACTCAAGGACCGTCTCGTCCGTACCGCCAAAGCCGGATGGACTCGCTAGAAGCCGACGGCGGGCCGGCTCCTCGCCGGGTCCGGGTCGATCTCGCCGGCCGAGCGGTGCGGCGGGCCTCGTACTCCCGGCAGGAACTCGAGGAGCAGACCCAGGTCGGTGAGGTGCTGATCCGGGGCCTGGTCCGCGCCCAACTGGCCCTGGCGCTGAGCCTGGCCGGGGTGGTGATCCTGCTGCTGGGCACCCTGCCGATCGCGTTTGCGCTGTTCCCCGCGCTGGGCGATGTGTACGTCCTGGGGCTGCGGTTGCCTTGGCTACTGCTCGGTATCCTCGCCTATCCGCTGCTCTACGTCGTCGGCTGGTTGCACGTACGTCAGGCCGAGCGGATCGAGGACGACTTCAGCAAAGCCGTCGGACCCACCCAGGACCCCGAGACGAACGGGCCGTGGCAGTGAGCGGATCGCCGTACGCGTTGCCGGCGATCATCGTCGTCACCGTGCTGACCATCGGCATCGGTGCGTACGGACTGCGTTTCTCCCGTACGACCTCGGACTTCCTCGTCGCCAGCCGATCCATCAGTCCAGGGTGGAACGCCTCGGCGATCAGCGGTGAATACCTTTCTGCGGCATCGTTTCTGGGCGTTGCGGGTCTGGTGATGAAGTACGGCGCCGACGTGCTGTGGTACCCGGTAGGGTTCGCGGCCGGCTATCTGGCGTTGCTGCTGTTCGTTGCGGCCCCGCTGCGTCGCTCGGGTGCTTTCACCCTGCCGGACTTCGCCGAGGCGCGGCTCGGTTCGCGGGCGCTGCGGCGCTGGTCGGTCTTCTTCGTCGTCGTGATCGGCTGGCTCTATCTCTTGCCGCAGTTACAGGGCGCGGGGCTGACGCTGCGCACGCTGACCGGTGCCCCGTACTGGGTCGGCGCGGTCGTGGTCGGTGTCGTCGTGACGGTCAACGTGGCCAACGGCGGGATGCGCTCGATCACCTTCGTCCAGGCCTTTCAGTACTGGCTCAAGCTGACCGCCATCGCCGTCCCCGCATTTTTCCTGCTCATCGTCTGGCAGTCGGGTGGTTTCGCCGATCTGTCTGGAGGACAGGCGCCGACCTTTGACGAGCAGACCTCGGTACGGGTCGACACCGGGGTCACGGTGGTCCTGGGGGAACCGTTGACGCTGTCGGTCGATGGATTTGCCGATGGAGCTGACGTCGACGGCCCGGTGAGGTGGACCGCCGGAGACCACCAGATTGCGGCCGGAACGGTGCTGGTCTTCCCGGATGGTGCGGCGGTGCCGCACGTCAGCGGGTTGCCCGCCTTGTCCGGACAGACCTGGGCTGCGCCGTTGGGAAGTGGCGGCGGCAGCCCGGATCATCCGCTGTTCGCGACGTACTCGCTGATCCTTGCGACGTTCCTCGGCACGATGGGACTGCCGCACGTCCTGGTCCGCTTCTATACGAACCCAGACGGGCGGGCGGCCCGTCGTACGACGTTGATCGTGCTGGCTCTGCTCGGCGTCTTCTATCTGTTCCCCACCCTGTACGGCGCGCTCGGCCGGCTCTACACCCCGCAATTGCTGATCACCGGACAGACCGATGCCGTCGTCCTGCTGTTACCGGGGGCCGCGCTCGGTGGGTTGCTGGGCCAGGTCCTCGGGGCGCTGGTTGCCGCTGGTGCCTTCGCCGCGTTCCTGTCTACCGCCTCGGGCTTGCTGGTCTCGGTGTCCGGCGTGTTGTCCACCGACGTGATGGGCCGGGGATCGGTGCGCGACTTCCGGCGGGCCGCGACGGTGGCCGGGCTCGTACCGCTGGTGATCGCGGCCCAGATCGACCGGCTGGACGTGTCCCAGGTGGTCGGCCTGGCCTTCGCAGTGGCCGCGTCGACGTTCTGCCCCTTGCTGGTGCTCGGCATCTGGTGGCGCGGGCTCACCGCCGTCGGGGCGTTGGCCGGGGTGCTGGCCGGGGGCGCGCTGTCACTGACTGCTGTGCTGGTCACGGTTTTCGGCGGAGAGCTCGACGGGTGGCCGGGAGTCCTGTTGGCCCAACCCGCGGCCTGGACCGTGCCGGTCGCCTTCGCGGTGTTGGTCGTGGTGTCCAAGGCGACGGCAGCGCGGATCCCACCGAACATCGGGCGAACCATGCTCCTGCTGCACGCACCGGAGTCGCTCGGCCTGGGCCGCGCAACGCCCAGCTGACTGTCCGTCCCCGAAATCCCCGCGATCATGGAGCTGGGACCAACAATCAGGTCAGCATCTGATCACAGCTCCATGATCGCGGACGGCCGACCGTTCGTCGTACGCGCAGGACCGCCCGGCGAAGCGCACCACCCTCTCGGCGCCCCGTACGACCGACCACCTGCGCCGAACGGGCGCGATCCCTAGCGTCACCGCCATCACCCGGCTGGACGGCCCGCCGGGTCCTTGCCTCTGGAGTGCCCCTGGTGACCGAGCAAGCAGAGCGTCAGACGCTCACCCCCGAGCAGTACGTAGAGGCGCAGAACTCGCCGGAGTTCACCGAGTTGCGCCGCCGGTTCCGTCGATTCGCCTTCCCGCTCACCGCGGTCTTCTTGGCCTGGTACCTGCTGTACGTCCTGCTCTCGACCTATGCCTCGGACTTCATGAGCCAGCAGCTGTTCGGCAACGTGAACGTCGGGATCGTTCTTGGGCTGCTGCAGTTCGTGTCGACTTTCCTGATCACGACGCTCTACGTCCGACACGCGAGCAAGAACACCGATCCGATCGCGGACAAGATCCGGGACGACATGGAAGGCCACCACGATGCCTGAGCGCGCGGTTCTGGCCGCGGAGGCGGCCACGATCGGCGAGCCGATCGTCAACATC
>JACCTM010000003.1 GCA_013812385.1 Geodermatophilaceae bacterium
ATTCTTCGCCGTGCCGTACACGATCATCCTGTATCCGATCTTCTTCCTGATCCTGATCCGGCTCTGGTCGGTTTCCCACGTGCGGGGGTACGTGACTCCGGCGGACTTCGTCCGGGCGCGGTGGGACTCACCGACGTTGGCGTTGCTGGTCGCGATCACAGGCATCGTCGCGACGATGCCATACATCGCACTGCAGTTGGTTGGCATCGAGGCGGTGCTCAAGACCATGGGGGTCGAGGGCGAGATCCCGATCGTGGTCGCCTTCCTGATCCTTGCGATCTACACCTACAGCTCGGGCCTGCGCGCACCGGCGCTGATCGCCTTCGTCAAGGACACCCTGATCTACCTGACGATCATCGTGGCGATCATCGTGATCCCGTCCAAGCTCGGTGGCTGGGACGTCATCTTCGGCGCGGCCGAGGAGAAGTTTGGCTCCGGTGCGGGCGTCTTGCTGCCCGCGACAGGGCAACTTCAGTACGCGACACTGGCTTTGGGCTCTGCGCTGGCCCTGTTCCTCTACCCGCACTCGATCACCGGGGTGCTGGCGTCGAAGAACCGTGATGTCATCAAGCGCAACATGTCCGCGCTACCGGCCTACAGCCTGGCGCTCGGTTTGCTTGCGTTGCTGGGTTATATGGCCATCGCGGCCGGAACGGAGCCGGTCGGCGGCGACGGCAACACGATCGTTCCCGCGCTGTTGGAGAGCCAGTTCCCGGACTGGTTCGCCGGAGTCGCTTTTGCCGCGATCGGGATCGGCGCCTTGGTGCCAGCCGCAATCATGTCCATCGCGGCGGCGAACCTGTTCACCCGCAACATCTACAAGGAGTATTTACGCAAGGACGCCACGAGCCGGCAAGAAGCACAGGTCGCCAAGGTCGCGTCCCTCGTGGTCAAGCTCGGGGCGCTGCTGGTCATCATCTTCATCGACCCGCAGTTCTCCATCGACCTGCAGCTGATCGGTGGGGTCATCATTCTGCAGACGCTTCCGGCTTTGGCTATCGGGTTGTTCACCCGCTGGTTCCACCGCTGGGCGCTGATCGCCGGCTGGGTGGCCGGGATGGGCGTGGGCATGCTGATGCTCTACAACATCGCGCGGATCGATCCGGCGACGGGCGAGGTGATCCGGGCACACTTCGGGGGTTCGGCGTTCGCGTTGTCCAAGCTCGGCATCGACACGCCCACGACGATCTATACCGGCTTCGTCGCGATCGGCGTGAACCTCCTGGTCACGGTCATAGCCACGTTCATCCTGCGGGCGATGAACCAGCCGGAGGGCACCGACTCGACCCGGCTGGAGGACTACTTCGCCGACGAGGACGACCCCCGAGTCCAGGACCTGCCGCTCGACATCGGCGAGCCCGAGCCGGCGGCGGGGGGCAGCGGTCGCCCTCGCGACCCGGATCCGGTGGGCTGACCGGAACAGGATCCTCGAGTGCCGGCGCTCCGCGCCATCCGGGGGCGCTGACAGGACTGTGAGTCACGCGGGCGGGTAGGTTCGCACGAGTGCAAGCCGATCCCTTCGCGCAGCTGCGGCTGCTCGACGTGCAAGCCCTGGACTCGACCCTGCGCCGGCTCGAGCACCGCCGCTCTACTCTGCCCGAGGCTGCCGCACTGGACGAGCAGACCGTCCGGGTGGCCGAGCTCCATGACGCTGCGGGCAGGGTCGAGACCGAACTCGCCGACGTCGGGCGAGAACAGCGCCGGCTCGAGGGCGACGTCGAGACCGTGCGGGCCAGACAAGAGCGGGACAACACCCGGTTGACCTCTGGGGCGATCACCAATGCCCGCGAGCTGGACTCGCTGCAGCACGAGCTGGAAACCCTGACCCGGCGGCAGTCCGATCTGGAGGACCAGGTCCTCGACCTGATGGAGCGTCGCGAGGAGATGGAGGGCCGGCTCAGCGGGCTGCAGGCATCGCGTACGGAGGCCGAGGCCGAGGTGCTTCGATTGTCCCAGGCCCGCGACGCCGCTCATGCCTCGATCGAGGTCGACAGCGCCGCTGCCGTGACCCAGCGCGACGATCGCGCAGCGGGTCTGCCAGAGGACCTGCTGAAGCTATACGACACGATCCGGGCCGGTACCGGGGCCGGCGTCGGAGCGGCTGCCCTGCGCGCTCGTCGCTGCGAGGGGTGCCGGATGGACGTCTCCGGAACCGAACTGGCCCGGGCTCGTACTGCCCTGCCGCAGGAGGTCCTGCGTTGCGATGAATGCCGACGAATCCTGGTGCGGGTCACCGACTCCGGTCTGTGAGTGAGCATTCGGGTGGGCCGCGTCTGATCGTCGAGGCCGACGGTGGTTCCCGAGGGAATCCCGGTCCGGCCGGGTACGGCGCGCTCGTCCTCGATCCGGCGACGGGGCAGGTGCTCGCCGAGCGGGGCGAGACCATCGGCCGGGCGACTAACAACGTCGCGGAATACCGTGGACTGATCGCCGGCCTGGAAGCGGTTCTCGACTTCGCGCCGTCCGAGGTCGAGGTTCGGATGGACTCCAAGCTCGTGGTCGAGCAGATGTCCGGGCGGTGGAAGATCAAGCATGCCGACCTTCGTCCGCTGGCATTGCAAGCCCAACGGCTTGCCCAACGGCTGCCGGGAGTGACCTACACCTGGATTCCCAGGGAGCACAACACCGCAGCCGACCGGTTGGCCAACCAGGCGCTGGACGGCGTACCGATCGGGCAGTCCCATCCGTCGGTTGCCCGCGGTCAGCGGGGCGCAGTGGGTTCCAGTAGGACCGCGGTGTCCGGTCCTCCCGACCGGCGTCCTCCGGTTGGGCCTCCTTCGACTGAGGCTGCTCCGGATCGAGACACATCGGACGCGGTGCCAGCCGCCCCGACCCGGCTGTTTCTGATCCGCCACGGTCAGAGCCCGCACACGCCCGAGCGTCGGTTCAGTGGGCGCAACGATCTCTCCCTCACCGAACAGGGCAAGGCGCAGATCGCCGCGGTTGCCACGCGACTGGGTGCCCTGGGATCGATCAGCGCGGTCCGGAGTTCCCCGCTGCGACGTGCCCGTCAAAGTGCGCAGATCGTGGCTGATGCCCTGCATCTGCCGGTCGACATCGACGACGACCTGGTCGAGCTGGACTTCGGGGCCTTCGAAGGTCTGACCTGGGCGCAGACCGCCGCCGATCACCCTGCCGAGCTCGAGGCCTTTCGCGGCTCTCCGGACATCGCGCCGCCGGGAGGGGAAAGCATCTCCGGTGTCGGCGATCGGGCGCAGTCCGCGCTGCGCAGGATCCTGGTCGAACACGAGGGCCGTGACGTGGCCGTCATCACCCATGTGACGCCGATCAAGGCGCTGTTGTGCCTTGCTCTCGACGTAGGCTTGTCCACGGTGCACCGGTTCTTCCTCGCCCCGGCCAGCCTCTCGATTCTCGAGTGGTACGCAGACGGGCGCGCCAGCGTCACGCTGGTGAACGACACGAGTCACTGGGAGGGCAGATGACCACCGCACTCGGAACCGACCGGCCGACGTTGACCCCCGAGGACTACGACCGGTGGGCTGGTGAGGTCCGTTCCCTGGCCGAGCAGCGGGGTGCTGTCATCCTCGCGCACAACTACCAGGTCCCCGAGATCCAGGACGTCGCGCACTACACCGGGGATTCGCTGTACCTCTCCCGGATCGCTGCGCAGACCGACGCCGCGATCATCGTGTTCTGCGGGGTCCATTTCATGGCCGAGACCGCCAAGATCCTTTCGCCGGACAAGCGGGTGCTGCTGCCCGACCACGCAGCGGGTTGCTCGCTGGCCGACAGCATCAATGCCGACCAACTGCGCGCCTGGAAGGCGGAGCATCCCGGCGCGGTGGTGGTGTCCTATGTAAACACCACGGCTGCGGTGAAGGCGGAGACCGACATTTGCTGCACGTCCTCCAACGCCGCCGACGTGGTCCGCTCGATCCCTGAAGACACCGAGATCCTGTTCTGCCCCGATCAGTTCCTCGGTGCGCACGTCAAGCGGGTGACCGGCCGGGACAACATGCACATCTGGGCGGGGGAGTGCCACGTCCACGCGGGCATCAGCCCGTCGGACGTACGCGCGAAGGTGGCTGCCTACCCGGATGCGGATATCCTGGTCCACCCCGAATGTGGCTGCACCACATCGGTTCTCGACCTCATTTCGTCCGGCGACCTGCCAGCGGACCGTACGAGAGTGCTCTCGACCGGTGGGATGGTCGAAGCGGCTGCCACCACGGTCTCGAGTCAGGTCCTCATCGCGACCGAGACCGGGATCCTGCACCAGCTGAGGGGGCTCAACGACAAGGTCGAGTTCATCGCTATGAACGACCGGGCAACGTGCCGGTACATGAAGATGATCACCCCGGCGAAGTTGCTCGCGACGCTGCGCGAGGACACCGGCGACATCGACGTACCGACCGACATCGCCGCAAAGGCTCGAGCGGCCGTGGAACGAATGATCGCAATCGGCTCCGCCGGTCAAGGCGGAAATTAGCTGCCTGGCTCGTCGGCGATCAGCCGAAGAGCCGCACGGAGATCCAGAGGGCGGCAGTCGCCGCGATGAGGGTCGGGGGAGCGGTCAGCACCCCGGTCTTGATGAAGTCGGACGGTCTCGGTGCCGCTGCGTACGGCCGGGCGATTCGCCGCCAGACCAGCAGGCTGTGCGAACCGAGATAGCTGAGGTTGGCACCGATATTCACTCCGATCAGCACGGCAAGAATCGACGGCGTCCCGACCAGCGCGGCAGCCGGAGCCAAGAAGAGGGTTGCCGCGATGTTGCCGACGAGATTCGTCAGCACAGCTGAAAAACCGGCGACGGCTAGTAGCGCAGCCAGGCTGACGCCGTCGGGCAGGGCAGCGGCGAGCAGGTCGCCGACCCCGTTCTCCTGGATTCCGCGCACGATCACCGCTAGCCCGCCGACAAACAGTGCGAAAGACAGGTTCGCGGCCTCCATGATGTCCCCGACGGTGTTCCGACGGCCGATGAGTTGCCGTACGGCGAGCACGCCCGCGCCCGCTGCGACCGGCCAGACCAGTGCCATTCCGAGGGCGGAGGCGACGACGAATCCCAGAACGGTCAACGCCAGGACGGCGATGGCCAGGCGCGGGGCGGGTGGCTGCTCGGAGGCCGGCGAAGCCTGCTGGGCGGGTTGAGTGTCGAGGTCAGGGGCGTACAGCCGGCGCAGAAGGGCGTACTCGATGAGCAGGGCGACCAGCCAGGGCAAAGCCATGAACGCGGTGAAGGACAACAGGGACAGTCCGGTCGCTGAGAACGCCAGCAGGTTCGTGAGGTTGCTGACCGGCAGCAGCAGGGAGGTCGAGTTGGCCAGGGGTCCGCAGGCATAGCTGGGTGCGCGGGTGGGCAGGCGCATTCGGCTGACGGTCACGAGGACGACCGGGGTGAGCAGCAGGACTGTCGAATCCACGGTCAGGACCGCGGTGGTCACCGCGGTGACCAGGATGAGACGACGGAACATCGCCACCGATGACGGGTCGCGGCCGGTCTGGAGAAGCCTTGCTGCCCAGGCGAAAACGCCTTCTACATCGGCAAGGTGGGCGAGGATCGTCAGAGTCGACAGGAGGATGAGGACCGATCCGACGTCATAGATCTGGTCGGCTGCGGGTCCTCCGCCGATCGCCCCGACGAGGACGGCAAGGGCGGCGCCCAGGACGCTGACTCCGGCGGCGGCCGGCGTGCGGTGTCCGCGCGTGGCGGCCGCGAGAGCGAGGGCCAGCAGCGGCACGGTGACCGCCAGAGCCGCGAAGTCCACCACGAGCCGCGAGCCTACGGATGCTCGCGAACGTCCACAGACTGCGCAGTTGGCCCGATTACCGTGACCGGCCAGCCGGGGCCGCCTCGCGAAGCGGCAACTTCGACGCACTACTCGCGGTGCTCGATCCAGACGTGGTCCTGCGAGCCGACGGCCCTGGTCAACGGAGCCGCTGGAGCCGTGTGGGCACCTGGCGGTCGACTGCGGGTCGTGTTCGGCTTCACGATCGCGCGCGCAGGATCGTCGGAATCGACCTCATCGCCGACCCGGCGCGACCACAGCAACTAGAGCTGACCCTCCCCGAAGCCTGACCGGCCGACCTGAATCGACGGCGCGGGTTGCTGCGGGAAGCTCGAGGCAGCCCGGGCCAACTAGGATGGCATCCACGACGGACGAGTCGGCTGGGCGGTCGCGGTCATGAGACGTGATCGAGGAACGTCCGGGCTCCATAGGGCAGGGTGGTTGCTAACGGCAACCCGGGGTGACCCGCGGGACAGTGCCACAGAAAACAGACCGCCGGACGCCCAGGTTCGCCTGGACGCCCAGGTAAGGGTGAAACGGTGGTGTAAGAGACCACCAGCGTTCCGGGTGACCGGAACGGCTCGGTAAACCCCACCCGGTGCAAGGTCGAAAGGGTCGGACGCTTCGGCGGCTCGGCCTGTGCAGGCGTTCGAGGGCTGCCCGCCCGAGCCTGCGGGTGGACCGCACGAGCCTGCCGGTGACGGCAGGCCCAGATGGATGATCGCCCATCGGGATCGCCGCAAGGCACCCGGGGACAGAACCCGGCGTACAGGTCGACTCGTCCGTCCTGAACCTAAAGGCGCAGGTCAGAAGGCTGTTTCGCTTTCAGCGCCGCTCGCGAGTCCTCAGCAGCTATTCGCCTTGCCGCTGTTCATCCACGAGCAACATCATCTCGGCGTCGAGCGGAGTAATCGTCATCCACTCCTTCTCGCCATAGAGGTGGCTGTAAACCGACGGTGCTGT
>JACCTM010000169.1 GCA_013812385.1 Geodermatophilaceae bacterium
GACCACCTTGCGCTTGACCTTCATGGAAGGGGTCATCTCGCCCGACTCCACGCTCAGGTCATGATCCAGGATCACAAACTTCTTGACCGTCTCCCAGCGGTTGAGCTTGGCGTTCAGCTCAGTGACATAGCCGGCGACCATGCTTCGCGCCTGTTCCGAAGCGACGATCTCCTCGTACGAGGAGTTTCCGAGCCCGCTCTGCGAGGAGGCCCAGCCGGCGATCGACTCCGGATCGAGGGTCACCAGCGCGACGACATAGTTTCGCTGGTTGCCATGAACCACGACCTGCCCGACGTACGGGCACAACGCTTTGAACTGGGACTCGATCTGGGACGGAGCGATGTACTTGCCGCCGGAGGTCTTGAACAGATCCTTCTTGCGATCGGTGATCTTGGTGAAGCCATCGGAGTCCATCTCAGCGATGTCCCCGGTGTGCAGCCAGCCATCGGAATCCAACGTCTCAGCCGTCGCCGTGTCCAGGTTGTGGTAACCGTCCATGACGCCAGGCCCCTTGATCAGGAGTTCGCCATCCTCGGCGACACGGAACTCAGTGCCGTCGAACGGAATTCCGATCGTCCCGAACTTGTTGCGGCCGGGCCGGTTGACCGACGACCCGGCCGAGGTCTCGGTCAGCCCGTACCCCTCGAGGATCAGAATGCCGGCCGCATCGAACCAGCGGGCGATCTCACCGTTCAGGGCCGCCGCGCCGGAGATGAAGAAGCGGACCCGCCCACCGAATCGTTGCTGGATCTTGGAGAACACCAGCTTCTTCGCCAAGCCGTGCTGCACATTGAGCAGCGGCGGGATCGAGCGGCCGTCCGCCTCGCGAGCCTTGACCTCCAGCCCGACCTTGAAGGCCCAGTCGAAGATCTTCTTCTTCGCACCGCCTTCGTCCGCGGTCATCGTCGTGATCCGGTTGTAGGCCTTCTCGAAGATCCGCGGAGCCGCCCCCATGAAGGTCGGCTTCACGATGGCCAGATTCTCGATGATCTTGTCGATCCGGCCGTCCACCGCAGTCTCGAAGCCGACGGCCAACTGGGTGCTGAGCAGCACCTTGCCGAATGAATGCGCCATCGGCAACCAGAGGTATTGCAGGTCGTCGACCGAGAGCAGCCCAGGCTCGGAAGCCACCGCGGCACCCTCGTAGGTCCAGCTGGAGTGCCGAAGCCGTACGCCTTTGGGGCGTCCGGTTGTCCCCGAGGTGTAGATCAGGGTGGCCAGCGACTCCGGCTGGATCGCGGCGATCCGGTCGTCGATCACCGACGGGGAGGACGACAGCAGTTCGTTGCCTCGCGTGGCGATGTCGTCCAGGGAGAGCACCCAGTCCCCATCACCTGACCCGTCGAAGACCACTACGGCTGTGACGAGCGGGATCTCGGAGCGGACCTCACGCAGCTTGGCGACTTGACTGTCATCTTCGGCGAAGACCACCCGGGACTCCGAGTCCGCGAGGATGAATGCCACGTCGGAGGACATCGAACTGGGATACACGGTGGTGGTGGCGGCACCGGCACACATGATGGCGAGATCAGCGACGATCCACTCGTACCGCGTCCCGGAGGCGATCGCGACCCGCTGCCCCGCCTCCACGCCCAACGCGACCAGGCCGGCGGCGACGTCACGAACCCGGTCACCGGTCTGCGCCCAGGTGATCGACGTCCAACCATCGCCCTGCGGAAATCGGTACGCGGGGCGACCAGGCGTCTGCTCCACCCGTTCGAGGAAGAGCCGGGCCACGTTCGGCGCCCGGTTCTCGATGCTGGCTGCTGGCTCGACGTCCACGCTCTTCGTCATGGCTCCTCTTGGTCGTACGTCAGTGGAGTTGTGGCCCGGCACATGAAGGTCCTCACGTGTCGATCGCGTACGTCGAACGGTAGATGAGTACCCGGCCTCAGTGGTAGCGGTCGGCCCCGGTGACCGTCGGAGGGCTTCGCTACGGTCTCCATCCGTGAGTATGACCGGCGCGACGGCCAGCGAGATATCCCAAGCGGTCCGTACCGGGCGGTGGTCGGCTGAGCAGGTAGTCACAGCGCACCTGGAGCGAATAGGTGCCGAGGACCGGAGCTGGAATGCCTTCCGGGTGGTCCGTGGCGAGACGGCACTCGCCGAGGCGCGGGCCCTCGACGAAGCGCCCGGCAAGCCGAACCTGCCGCTGGCGGGGGTCCCGGTTGCCGTCAAGGACAACGTGGCCATCACCGGTGAGGTCGCCACTGTGGGTACCTCGGCCGTTTCCTCCTGTACCGCTGCCAGCGCCGACCATCCGGTGGTGGCGCGTCTGCGCCAAGCCGGTGCGATCGTCGTGGGCATCACCCGAGTACCGGAGTTGTGCCTGTTCGCCTGCACCGATGGCGCAGAGTCGATCACCCGCAACCCGTGGGATCCCAGGGTGACCCCGGGTGGGTCCTCGGGCGGCAGCGCGGCGGCAGTCGCTGCCGGCATGGTTCCGATCGCCCATGGCAACGATGGGTTGGGCTCCCTGCGGATCCCGGCCGCCTGTTGCGGTCTGGTCACACTGAAGCCGGGACGGGGCATGGTGCCGTCGGGATTGGGCGCGGGAGACTGGTACGGGATGGCCGAGAACGGCATCCTCGCCACCACCGTGCAGGACCTGGCGCTCGGGCACGCAGTTCTCGCCGATCTGCCCGCGGCGGCGCCAGTGCTCGAGCGCGACGACACTCTGCGCATCGGCACCTCGATCCGCAGCCCACTCATCGGGACGTGGCCGGACGCGGACAGCCGTTGGGGCGTCGATCGAGCCACCGCCGCTCTGGCGGCGCTCGGCCATCGAGTGCACGCGGTACGCGTTCCGTACCCGACATCTGCGGCGCTCGCGCTCATCCTCCGCTGGTACGCCGTGGCAGCGGCCGACGCCGACGCGCTCGGGGCTGATCGGTCCAAGCTGGAGCGCCGGACCCGTCAGCACGCTCAACTCGGTCGGGTCGCGACCAAGCTCGGACTGATCCGGCCCGCTGCGGTGCATGCCTTCGAGCGGCGCCTTGAGGCGCTGTTCGAAGATATCGACGTGCTGGTCACCCCGGTCCTGACCGGTCCACCTCCGGCGGCGGTGGACTGGCATCGGCGCGGTTGGCTGAGCAACGTGCTGACCTCCTCGCGCTTTGCGCCGTACCCGGCAGTGTGGAATCTGGCCGGGTATCCGGCCATGAGCATCCCGATGGGAACGCGCGAGAACGGTGTCCCGTTGGCAATACAGGTGGTGGGGCCGCCCGGCACCGAAGCGCGCTTGCTGAAGGTTGCGGCCGCACTGGAACGAGAGCTTCCCTGGGCCCGACACGCCGATACCGGTCCGGCCGGTCAGCGGTCAGGTTAGTCGAACGCATGTTCGATATGGTTGAACGGGCTGAGCCGGTCCACGGTTTGCGGGCGAGCATCAGCAGCCGACGCGATGAGTGACAGAACCAGGAGGACAACGGGCCAGATGGACAGACTCGTCGTTCGCGGAGCTCGAGAGCACAACCTCAAGGACATCCATCTCGATCTGCCCCGCGACGCGATGATCGTATTCACTGGGCTGTCCGGATCCGGCAAGTCCAGCCTGGCCTTCGACACGATCTTCGCCGAGGGCCAACGTCGATATGTCGAATCCCTGTCGGCCTACGCCCGGCAGTTCCTCGGCCAGCTGGACAAGCCCGATGTGGACTTCATCGAAGGACTGTCCCCGGCGGTGTCCATCGATCAGAAGTCCACCAACCGCAACCCCCGATCGACGGTCGGCACGATCACCGAGGTCTATGACTACCTGCGGTTGCTCTATGCCCGCGCCGGACAACCGCACTGCCCGATCTGCGGTCGGGTGATCGCAAAGCAGACCCCGCAACAAATCGTCGACCAGGTCCTCGCGCTCGAGGAGGGCACCCGCTTCCAGGTACTCGCGCCGGTCGTGCGCGAGCGCAAGGGCGAGTACGTCGACCTGTTCTCCTCCTTGCAGAGTCAGGGCTTTGCCCGCGCTCGGATCGACGGGGTCGTCTACCCGCTGACTGATCCCCCCACGCTGAAGAAGCAGGAAAAGCACTCGATCGAAGTGGTCATCGACCGGCTCACGGTCAAGGCGAGCTCCAAGCAGCGCTTGACCGATTCGGTCGAGACCGCTCTGCGACTGGCAGGTGGACTGGTCATCCTCGACTTCGTCGATCAGCCCGAGGACGACCCACACCGCGAGCGCACCTTCTCCGAACACTTGGCCTGTCTCTACGACGGCTTGTCCTTCGAAGCGCTGGAACCGCGGTCGTTCTCGTTCAACTCTCCCTTCGGCGCCTGCCCGGAGTGCACCGGCCTGGGGACTCGCAAGGAGGTCGACGCCGACCTGGTGATTCCCGACCCAGAACGCTCCCTCGCCGACGGCGCGATCGCTCCCTGGGCGGGTGCGCAGACGAACGAGTACTTCTCCCGGTTGCTGTCCGGGCTCGGTGAGCTCGTCGGGTTCTCGATGCACACCCCGTGGCAGGACCTGTCGTCCAGGGCGCGCAAGGTCATCCTCGAAGGCACCGACGAACAAGTGCACGTCTCGTACAAGAACCGCTACAACCGCACCCGTTCCTATTACGCCGCCTATGAGGGCGTAATCCCGTTCCTGGAGCGGCGGCACGCCGACACCGACAGCGAGTGGGCCCGGGACAAGTACGAGGGCTACATGCGCGACGTGCCGTGCCCGGTGTGTCACGGCACTCGGCTCAAGCCCGAGATCCTGGCAGTCACC
>JACCTM010000173.1 GCA_013812385.1 Geodermatophilaceae bacterium
CTGGCTCTCCGGCCCGCAGACAGTCAGGCGTGACGGCCGAGGCAGTACCCGCTGTGAACAGCACACCGGTGACGCTGATGATCGTGACCAGGACGAGCGTCCTGAGAATCGTCCGGTGCTGCCGGGCGTCGTTGTCCGCCATGTGATCCCCCGTATGCCTGGTGCTGGGCAGGCCGAGCGGCAACGGCCCCCCCGGATGTGACGCATGATCGCAGATCTGCGGCCAACCTAGTGCCCGGCCTCGGTCAGCTAGCTGCAGGTCAGAGAAGCCGGTACGGCGCGGCGAAGGCCTGATACGTCCGGACCGCTCTCTCGTCGAGGCTGACGAGGGTTTCCCCGTGTTCGCGCGCGGCCACCGCTATCAGCGCGTCGTACACCGCCCCGCCGATCGCTTGACCACCTGCGGCCGCGTCGAGCAGGTGCCGGTAGCCCGGTCCGTCAAGGGAAACCCAGGTGCCGGGCCAATGGTGGTCCAAGAACTCGTGGACCAGTCGAGCCGGCGCCCGTCTCGGCGCGGGCAACCGGGTCAACACAGCGAAGGTCTCCACAGCAACGTGACCGATCAGCCGCTCACTGGAGCGCACCGCATCCCGGGCGGAGTCGTGGCGCGCATGCCAGCGACCGAAGGCTGCGATCACGACGGATGTGTCGGGCGTCATCGCCGTACGGAGTCCAGCAGGTCACGCACGTCGGTTGCCTCCAGCGGAGGCTGGTCGTCGGAGTCCAGCTCGGCGGCCAGGAACCCGTCGCGCTCGACCAGGAGCATCCGGGGCAGCACGGGTTCCAGCTCCACCCGCCCGTTGCGAAGGGTGATGTCCACCTCTCCACCGCCGCCCAACCCCAGCTCCTCCCGGATGGATTTCGGGATGACCAATCGGCCGAGCCGATCAATGGTCGTTCGCATGGCAACGATGTTACCAATTCCAACTGCCAGCTAGAAGGCCGTTGGTGTGGTCAGGGCAGGAACAGCATCGAGTCGCCGAACTCGTGCCAGAGATATCGTTCGGCCACTGCCGCGGCGTAGGCCTCGGCGACGAGTTCGGGACCGGCGACAGCCTCGAGCAGCAGGAGATGACTGGCCTCGGGTTCGTGCAGTCCGCTGACCAGCCCACCGACCACGCGTGGCGCGCGCTCCGGGCCCAACACCAGGTCGGTCCACCCCTGCGTCGCGGGCACCCGGCCGTTGGGGCGGGCCGCTGTCTCCAGCGCTCGTACGACCGTGGTCCCGACGGCGACGATGCGTCCGCCGGCGGCCCGGGTGGCCTCGACGAGTCGCCCGGTGATCGCGGGTACGGCGAATCGTTCCGGCATCGGCGGCTCGTGCGCCTCCGGGCTGGCGACACCGGCATGTAGGACGATCGGGGCGACGGTGATGCCCCGCGACATTGCCCTGGTCAGGACCTGCGCGGTGAGCGGCCGGCCGGCGCTGGCCATCTCGGCGCTTCCGACCGGTTCGGCATCGTCATCCGTCGCGTACACCGTCTGGTAGTCGGCCAGCGGAAACCGTCGCTGTTGATAGCCGTAGCTGATCGGCCGGCCGTGCTCGCGCAGGTACGGCGCATGGCTGATGCCTTCGGGTACGGCGACACGCCACAGCCGGGTGGCACCGGCTGACGGGTCTGGGTAGGCGCAGAGCAGCCGCAGGATATGTCCGCCGGAAATTCGCAGCGACTCGCCGGCTGCCAGTCCGCGCTCCGGTCCGGAGTTGTCGGCCAGCCGGACCTCGATGACCCAGTCCCCGTTGTCGAGTGGCGTGGAGACGTGCAGCGGCCGGTGCTCCCCGTTGCCCAGGCGGGCCTCGACTGCGGCGGGCAGGGTCGGGGAAGTGTTGACCACCAGCAGGTCTCCTGGCTGCAGCAACTCAGGTAGTTCATGGAAACGGTGGTGCGAGATACCACCGGCGCGGGCGGCCAGCAGCCGGATCCCGTCGCGATGCAGGCCGCGGTACTCGGCGGGTTCGCTGGCTGCGCTGCCGTCGGGAAGGGTGAAGCGGGTGACCGGGGAAGGTGTGCACACTGCGGTCATGCGGTCACCGGCGGGACCAGGGCTGCTGCCTGGTACCGCCCGCTGGGCAGCTCGCCGTCGATCAGCCTGATCAGGGCCGGGAGCACGGTTTCGGGTTCCGGACGGTCGGAGATGTCCTCCCCAGGGAAGGCCTGCGCGTGCATGTCGGTTCGCATGTCTCCTGGATCGAGGGAGTAGATGCGCAGTCGCGGATTCTCCGCAGCCAGCACATTCGTGAGTTGGTCGAGCGCGGCCTTCGACGAGCCGTACCCACCCCAGCCCTCGTACGGCTCGACGGCGGCATCGGAGGAGATGTTGATGATCCGTCCGGTACGTCGTTCGAGATGTGGGAGGGCGAGCTGGGTGAGAGCAAGCGGCGCAAACAGATTCACGGCATAGACCGCTTGGAGAGTGTTGATGGCGTAGTCGGCCAAGGCAGGTTGTGGGCTCGGTCCCAACAGTGAGGCGTTGTTGACCAACAGGTCGAGCCCGCCAAGCTTCGTGACCTGGTCGATCAAGGCCGCGCGGTGATCTGGATCGGCGACGTCTCCGGTCACGGTGACCAACGCGTCCTGGTCCCCAGTGTGAGCTCGAAGTCCAGTAAGGGCACCGCCGCCGCGCCCGTCAGTGACGACGACCCAGCCGGTGGCGATGAGCTCCTGCGTCAGAGCTCGACCCAGACCTCGCGATCCCCCGGTCACCAGGGCCACTCGTGCAGTGCGGTTATGCGGATCAGTTGTCATGACCCGAGAATGCAAGTTAAAGTCAGGTTCATGTCAAGGAGCTGGTTACGGTGAAGGGCGCCGATCTCCTACCGATCGGCGAGCTTGCCCATCGAGCCGGATTGGCACCTTCAGCGTTGCGGTACTACGAGAGCGCAGGCTTGATCGCCTCGACCCGGACCGGCGGCGGGCAACGCCGGTATGAGCGCGCGGTTCTGCGCCGGCTGGCCTTTGTCCGGGCGGCCCAGAACGTGGGACTGTCCCTCGAGGAGATCCGCTCGGCGTTGTCGACGTTGCCGGCGCAGCGTTCACCGACCCGAGCGGATTGGGCTCGGCTCTCGCGCTCCTGGCAGGCCCGGTTGGACGAGCAGATCGCCGGTCTGACTCAGCTCCGCGACGGCCTGACATCGTGCATCGGCTGTGGCTGCCTGTCACTGAAGCGTTGTGCGCTGAGCAACCCCAACGACGCGATGGCCGCCGTTGGTCCGGGTGCCCGTTTTCTACCGAGCGTCCTGCGTCGTACTTCCGGGCGTCAGGCCTGACAGGTGGGGCACCAGTAGAGCTTTCGGGTCTGAAGCAGTTGCAGGGCTATCGGCGTGCCACAGATTCGGCAGGGCAGACCGGTGCGCCGGTACACGTAGTGGGCGTCCTCGCTTCGGACGTTACCAGAGCGGCGATCACGATCGAGTGGGCGCGTGGTGACGATGCCGCCGGTTCGCAATCCGGCGCGCATGAGCCTGACCAGGTCTGCCCACAGCGCACGCCAGCGGTCCTCGACGAGATCCCGGCCGGGGAGGTACGGCGGGATCCGGTGGCGGAACAGAATCTCGGCGCGGTACACGTTTCCGACGCCGGACAGAACGCTCTGATCCATCAGCAGACCCGCCATCGGTGCCCGGCTGCGGGCGATCCGGGCGTACGCGGCCCTGCCGTTGGGTCGTGGCCGCAGCGGATCCGGTCCCAGCCGGGCAAGGATCGCGGCGACCTCAGGGGGCGTCAGTACCGCACAGGCGGTCGCACCGCGAAGGTCGGTCCAGTAGCCGTCGACGACCCACCGCATCCGGAGCGCACCACGCGGCTCGGGCGGGTCACCCGTCCCAGCCGTGTACTTGCCGAACAGTCCCAGGTGGACGTGCACGATCTGTGTGCCGAACGACGCGAAAAGGTGCTTTCCGTGGGCGGTGACCCCGTCCAGAAGGTGGCCGTCAACCAAGGCGGCGCCGGCGGCAAAGGTGCCCTGAGGGCTGGTGACCTGCACCCGCTTGCCCGAGAATCGCTGATTCTGGTCGCGTGCCAGGCCATGCAGCGTATGACCTTCGGGCACTCTAGACAGTCTGCCACGGCGCTGCCCCCGGGGCTGTGGTTGAGGTCAGGTGGCCAGGTCGCGGAGTACGTCGGCCAGGGCACGGACTCCGGCAGCGCAGTCCCCGAGTTCGGCGTGCTCCTCAGGGGAGTGCGAGATGCCGGTGGGGTTGCGGACGAAGAGCATGGCGGTGCGGATCCCCGCCGTGGAGAGGACTCCGGCGTCGTGCCCGGCCGCTGTCGGCAACACCGGGGCTCCGCCGAGCACGGCTGCCAGCCGGTCGCGCAACGGCACGTCGAAACTGACCAGGCCGGTCGAGGACTCCACCGTGACCTCGACCGTCGTACCGTCACGTTCGGCTCGCTCGGTGGCCTGCCGGCACAGCTCGGTCACGAGGGCATCGAGAGTGTCCGGAGCCTCGGCGCGAGCGTCGAGCCAAGCGGTGACCTGCGACGGGATGGCATTGGTTCCGTTGGGCGCCAGCGTGACTCGGCCGAATGTTGCTCGGGCCTCGCGGCTACGGGCTTGTTTGTTGGCAGCCAGCGCAGTCACGGCAAAGGTCAGCATCGGGTCGGCGCGATCCGACATGCGGGTGGTGCCCGCGTGGTCGGCTCGGCCTGTGAAGCTGAAGCGCCATCGCCCGTGCGGCCAGATCTCACTAGCCACGCCCACTGGCGCTTTGCACTCGATCAGCCCCCGCCCCTGTTCGACGTGCAGTTCGACGAACGTGTCGACCCTGGCCAACGCCTCGGGGTCAGGCGCGAGCAGGTGCGGTGCCCGTCCGGCCCAGGCCATGGCATCGGCATAGCTCATCCCGTCCTGATCGGTCAGCGCACGGGCGCGGTCCGGATCAAGGGCACCGGTGAGCACACGGGAGCCGCTGCAGGCCACGCCGAACCGGGAACCCTCCTCGTCCGAGAAACAAGCGATCCCGATCGGTCGGCTCAAAGTGATTCCTTGCAGCACAAGGAGATCCAGTGCCGCGAAAGCAGATACGACTCCGAGCGGGCCATCGAAGGCGCCGCCGTCGGGCACGGAATCGAGATGTGAGCCGGTGGCGATTCCAGGGCCGTCGAAGTCCGGATTGCCCCACCAGGCCCACTGATTGCCGGCTCGGTCGACCGTGAGGTCCAAGCCCCGCCGAGTCGCCTCCTGCTCGAACCACTCCCGCAGTTGGCCATCCTCAGGGGTCAGTGCGAAGCGGCGATAGCCGCCTGTCGTCGGTGAACGTCCGATGTCGACGAGATCGGTCCACATGGACACGAAGCTCGCCGGATTGCCTTTCGACTTCGGTGGGGCCGCTTCCGCCTCCGGGGAGGTGGCATGTCTCGACGACGACGGACTCTCCGCCGCGGAGGAGGAACATCCCGACGACGAACCTGCCTGCACGAAAGGGACTCTCGCCGCACCTCCGTCGGCCGAAGGGAAGTAAGTCGGCCCGCTCCCATCCGGGGAGAAGTGCGTCACGTCAGAGGTCCGGTGGCGGCCTCGGCGGCTCCGACCAGTTCACCGGATTCGAGCAACCCGACCACCGCCTCGATCTCGGGCGCCAGAAAGCGGTCCGGCCCCGGGCCCTCGACGCGACCCCGTACCGCCGCACGTGCCGCCGCGGTCCCCGGGGCCGGCTTCAATGGCCCCCTGAAGTCCAAAGCCCGTGCTGCGGTGAGGATCTCGATGGCCAGCACCCGGCGGAGTCCATCGATGGCGCAACGGAGTTTGAGCCCAGCCGCCCAGCCCATCGAAACGTGGTCCTCCTGCATGGCACTGGACGGAATCGAGTCCACACTAGCTGGAACAGCCAGCCGTTTGAGCTCACTGACGATGCCTGCGGCAGCGTACTGCGCGATCATGTGGCCGGAGTCCACGCCCGGGTCATCGGCCAGGAACGGTGGCAGGCCGTGGCTTCGCGCCGGATCCAAGAGCCGGTCGGTACGCCGCTCACTGATCGAGGCGAGGTCGGCAACGGCGATGGCAAGGAAGTCCAGGACGTAGCCAACCGGTGCCCCATGGAAGTTTCCGTTGGACTCCACCCGACCATCGGGCAGCAGAACCGGGTTGTCGATCACACTGGCCAACTCGCGATCGGCGACTGCCTCGGCATGGGCAAGCGTGTCGCGCACGGCGCCGGCGACTTGAGGGGCACAACGCAGCGAGTAGGCGTCCTGCACGATCGGGCAGTTCGCCGGATCGATCTGATGCGAGGCAACAATTTCCGAATCCTCAAGCAGCGTACGGAGATTCGCTGCTGAGACGGCCTGTCCCGGATGCGGTCGCAACGCCTGCAGGTCCTCGGCGTAGACCCGGTTCGTACCCAACAGCGCCTCTACGCTCATCGCCGCGGAGATGTCGGCGGCGACGACCAAGACGTGCAGATCGGCGGCCGCCAGCAGCAACATGCCCAGCATTCCGTCGGTGCCGTTGATCAGCGCCAGACCCTCCTTCTCGGCGAGGGTCACGGCGCTGAGTCCGGCGGAGGCCAGCGCCTGGGCTGTGGGCTGCGCGACGCCCGTGCTGTCGCGGACCTCCCCTTCGCCCATCAGTGCCAGCGCCACGTGTGCCAGCGGTGCCAGATCACCGGAGCAGCCGAGTGATCCGTACTCCGCGACGACCGGGGTGATGCCGGCGTTCAATAGGCCGGCAAGGGCAGTGGCCGTCTCCGGTCGCACGCCGGTCGATCCGCTGGCCAGCGTCCGCAGCCTCAGCAGCATCAGGGCCCGTACCACCTCACGATCGATCTCGGCACCCGTGCTCGCAGCATGGGAACGGATCAACGAACGCTGCAGGTCGGCCCGTCGATCCACCGGGATGTGGGAGGTGGCCAGTGCCCCGAAGCCGGTGGAGACGCCGTAGACCGGGGTGGGTGAGGCGGCCAAGCGATCGACCGTCAGCCGGGCCCGCGTGATGGCCGCCATTGCCTGGCCGGTCAGCCGTACCTGGGCGCCGGCCCGAGCCACGGCGACGACATCGGGTCCGGACAACGTGGTGCCGCCGATCTCGACGACTATGTCCTCATCGACGGCTGTGTTGTCGGCCACCGGGGTGTCGGTCTTGGCTACCACGCGAGTCAGGTTACGAGATGCCGTACGGCCTCGGCGGCCTACAGTCGTCGATCGTGAGTGATCTGGCCAAGGCCGACTCGGCCGAACCGGGCAATGAGCCGGACAAGAGAGAGACGGCAGCTCGTGTGGCGCGTGCTCCGGACAAGAAGATCGAGGAACTGGACGTCGGCTGGGGTGAGCATCCGCGCGAGGCGGACCGGCTCAGTGAGGAGGACGAGCGACTTCTTCGTGAGCGTCCCCCGCACTGGGAGTGACAGCGTCGTCGTGCGTCGATGGCTCTAGCGTTAGGGCCATGGATGGATCCCTGAGTTTCTTCGAGATCGGCGTGGCCGACACCGA
>JACCTM010000182.1 GCA_013812385.1 Geodermatophilaceae bacterium
ACCGAGTCCTCACCCGAGCCGACCGTCGAGTCCAGCGACGAGGCCACCACCAACTCCGGCGTTGATTCCACCAAGAATTCGCCGCAATCGTCGGAGAAGTCCTAGCCTGGGCAACCACCGGGATTCTCGAGGAGAACTGTGCCCCTGAATGTTGAGCTGGTCGCCGTCGAGCGCCAGATCTGGTCGGGCCAGGCAAGCCGGGTGATCGCCCGTACCACCGAAGGTGAACTCGGAATCCTTCCTGGCCATGCGCCGTTGCTCGGCCAACTGGCCGACGGCGGGACCGTACGGATCCTGCAGGAATCCGGTGACGAGCTCGTGGTCGCCGCGCATGGCGGATTCCTGTCGGTGACCGAGCGGGGTGTTTCGATCCTCGCCGAGGTTGCGGAGTTCGCGTCGGAGATCGACGTCGTACGGGCTCGCCAGGCGCTGGAGACTGCACGCGGAGCCGACCCGGACGACGACGAGGCGCTGGGCGCTGCCAAGCGTGCCGAATCGCGCCTGCTCGCAGCCGGGGAAACGGTCTAGGCGCCCGACCATGCCGTGCGGGGGGCAGGCGAGCGGCCGGGCGAAGCCTGAGACCGCTTGGCTGGGCTTAGAGGCGTCATGACGACCACTGGCAAGCTGATCGCCGCCTCCCTGCTGCTCCTGCTCCTCGTTCTCCTGGTGATCAGCTTCTTCGTCCGCCGATCCCTGCTGCTACGCGGCATCGGCGCGGTCGAGATGTGGATCAAGCTGTCGCCGCGGCGGTGGTCGCTGGGGGTCGGCTGGTTCGGCGGCGAGGAACTGTCCTGGTATCGAGTCTTCTCACTGTCCCCGCGACCGGCTCGGGTCCTGGTCCGCGGTCAACTCGAAGTGGTGGAACGACGCCAGCAGAGCGAACGGGATGCCATCGTGTTGCCCCGGGCAACGACCATCCTGGCCTGTCAGACACCGCACCGGCTCGAACTCGTCGCGATGAGTCCGGGTGCAGTCAACGGCCTGCTGTCCTGGCTCGAGGCCCAGCCGCCGGGATACCCGATCCACGACGTCAAAGCCGGCTGAGGCCTAGGCCGGGTCCAAGTCCGCCTCGGCTGCGTTGGCCCGCGGCTTCCACAGCACGTCACCGTCTGGATTGGCGATCCGCGCCAGGATGAACAGCAGGTCCGAGAGCCGGTTGAGGTAACGCGCACAGGCCTGGTTCGTCCGCTCACCGTCGGCTTCGATCAGCGCCCAGGTACTACGTTCGGCTCGTCGACTGACCGTACGGGCGTGGTGCAGCAACGCTGCCCCGGGACTGCCTCCGGGCAGGATGAAACTGTCGAGCTTGCCCAACCGATCGTTGAAGTCATCGCAGTGACCCTCCAGCCGCGTGACGTAGTCCTCGGCGACGCGGATCGGAGGGTAGGGCGGATCGTCGATCACCGGCGTACACAGATCCGCGCCCACATCGAAGAGGTCGTTCTGTACAGCCAGCAGCACTGTCCGAACCTCAGCGGTCAGCTGCCCAAGGGCCAGCGCCGCACCGATCACGGAGTTCGTCTCATCCACATCGGCGTAGGCCGCCAGCCGTACGTCGGTCTTGGCGACGTCGGACATGTCGCCCAGCTTGGTCGAGCCCTTGTCGCCGGTCTTGGTATAGATGCGGGTCAAGCGGACATTCATGACCGCACGCTAGCGTGACGCACTTGCGCGGTCGCACATCGGCGGGCCACTAATTTGCAAGGGGAGCGTGTGGACATCTTCGCCGTCACCGGAGGTGCGCGACTGGTCGGAGACGCAACGGTCACGGGGGCCAAGAACAGCGCGCTGAAGCTGATGGCCGCGGGCCTGCTGGCCGAAGGCACCAGCACGATCCACGCGGTACCCGACATTGCTGACGTGACGATCATGGGTGAGGTGTTGCGGCGGCTCGGCTGCGCTGTCGAATCGGAATCCGGTTCTATCCGGATCGGGGTGCCGCACCACCTGGCCACCGAGACCGATTACGACCTGGTACATCGGATGCGCGCGGCCATCTGTGTGTTGGGTCCGTTGCTGGCGCGGTGCGGGCGAGCCACGGTGCCGCTGCCTGGCGGCGACAACATCGGCTCCCGGGGCCTGGACCTGCACATCGCCGGGCTCATCCGGCTCGGGGCCGAGATCCGCAACGAGCACGGCTTTCTGATCGCCACAGCCGATGCCCTGGTGGGTGCCACCGTCTGGCTGGATTTCCCGAGCGTCGGCGCGACGGAGAATCTGTTGATGGCCGGTGTGCTGGCCAAGGGCACAACGGTGATCGACAACGCCGCCCGTGAGCCGGAGATCGTGGACCTGGTTTCCATGTTGGTGGCCATGGGCGCCAAGATCGACGGAGCGGGCACCTCCACCCTGGAGATCGTCGGGGTCGACGGGCTGCAACCGGTCGAGCACACCACGGTCCCGGATCGCATCGTCGCGGGAACATTGGCCTACGGCGCGGTGATGACCGGCGGAGACGTGCACATCCGCAACGGCCGCACCCATCACCTGGACGTACCGCTGAGCAAACTCAGTGATGCCGGGGCCGACGTGACCAGCACGGACGGGGGGTTCCGGATCGTGATGGAGGGCCGGCCGAAGGCTGTCGACATCGTGACCCTGCCCTATCCCGGATTTCCGACGGACCTGCAGCCGATGGCCGTCGGACTGGCCGCGGTCAGCAAGGGATCGTCGATGATCACCGAGAACGTGTTCGAGGCGCGGTTCATGTTCGTCAACGAACTCGCCAGGCTCGGCGCCGACGTGCAGGTCGACGGCCATCACGTCGTGGTCAGGGGCCGCGAGCGGCTGTCCAGTGCCCCAGTTGAGGCCCACGACATCCGGGCGGGGGCGGGTCTGGTCCTGGCCGGACTGGTCGCCGACGGCGCGACCGTGGTCAGCGGCGGGCACCACATCGTCCGCGGCTATCCCGACCTCGCCGGCCAGCTTCGCGCCCTGGGCGCCGCTGTCACGCTGACCACGACGCCTAATCCCTGAGCCCGTTCGCCCTTATGCGCATTAGGACCCAGATTCCGCCGGCCGTTTTCCGGATCGCAATGCGCATAACGATCGGGATGGGGGCCCGGGATGGGTCAACTCTCCGGAGTGGAACCGTCTTCGTCGTGTTGGGCGAGGAAGCGCTCGACCTGGGCGCCGATGTCTTCTGCCGACAGAGTGGACAGCTCGGCGATGCCGGTGTCACCGCCTTCGGTGGTCAGAGCGTCGAACTGACGTTCCAGCGTCGAGACCACCCGGGCGATCTCCTCGTTGCCGGCCAACTGCTCGTCGGCGGCGGCGACCACCCGAGTTCCGGCCTCGATCAGATCGCCCAGCGGCAGGGACAGCCCCGTCGAGGCGGCCGTTGCCTCCAGCAGGGCGGCCGACGCGGCTGGGTAGTCCGACTCGGCCAGGTAGTAGGGCACGTGCGCGGCGAAGCCGAACCCGTCGAGGCCGGCATCGCCCAGCCGGATCTCCAGAAGCGCCCCGAGACTTGCGGGTACGGCCACCTTGCCCCGCCACAAGTTGGCACCGCTGACCAGACCAGGGCGAGTCGCGTGCGAGGTCACGGTCACCGGGCGGGTGTGTGGCATGGCCATCGGGATACCTAACAGTCCGACGCTGCGCTGAACCTCGAAGCGCGTCACGAGGTCGAGCATCGCCTCGGTGAACCGGTCCCAGAGGAAATCCGGCTCGGGTCCGGCCAGGAGCAGGAAGCTGATCCCGTCGGAATCGGTCATCCGGTAGAGCACGAGTTCGGGCGCGACGTAGTCCTCGTAGTGATCCTCGTTGAACGTCAGTCGAGGCCGACGGCTGCGGTAGTCGATGAGGACGTCGTGATCGAAGCGGACCACCACCTCGTGCTCGAGGCTGTCCAGAAGCTGGCTCACCGCGAGATTCACCGCCGAACCGGCGTCGATGAAGCCCGGGATGGCCTGCACCAATGTCGCCGCAGTCAGCATGTCCGCGCCCGGCTCGAGGCGATAGAGGTCGCCCGGCTCGATGGTCACGACACAGTGCCCGGTTCGCTGCCGGTCGTGCCGATCATCCTCATGGGTGGCAACGCTTTCATGCGTCGCTGATCTGACCGAACCCGAGGGCCAATGGCCGGGCCCGGGGGACATCGTCGGCGAAGACGAGGACGTCGACGTGGGTGGAATCGCGGGCAGAGATGGTGGACCGGATGCCCGCGTCGGACAGGACCGCGCGCAGCGCCAGCGCGGACTCCCGAGTTCCGGTCGTTGCCACCGAGCGAAGCAGCCCCTGCGCAGGCGTGGACCGATTGCCGCTACGAACGGGTGCAAATGCCCACCGGATGAACAGAATCAGCAGTACCAGGACGACGACGGCAGCGACGGGGCCGACCGCATAGTGCAGGCTGCCCGCATCGACCGGCATGCCCCCGCCTCCTCGTCTCACGCGTGCGCGC
>JACCTM010000191.1 GCA_013812385.1 Geodermatophilaceae bacterium
GCCCGGTCAGTGCGGTGGCCGGCACCGTCACCGCGAAACCGAGCGGTACGAGAAAGGTGAACCCGATCCGCAGCCAGGCCGGATAGATCGTCACCGGCCAACGACCGGCCTGATACATCCCGTCGAACAGCTCGATGATGAAGTCGACCCGGGTCACCCAGAACGCCCCGGTGGTCAGGATCAGCCAGAAGCAGTAGATGTCCAGCGCCCCGAGAACGACTGCCACAGCGAATCCGAGCGCCGACCCGACGTCCACGGGTTCGGACAGGCGCACCAGCGCCACGCCGATCAGAGCCAGGCCGACGAAGACATCCACGCCCTGCCAGATCTGGAAGCGGCGCACACTGATCAACAGCTGCGCATCCTCGGGTTTGGTGAGTACGTAGTCCAACGTGCCCTGCTCGACGTCGCTCATGAGCTGCGTCATGTTCGGCTGGATGACCGAGCGGATCAGGCCACCCATCAGCACATACACCCCCATCACGATGAGCAGCTCGTCGCTGGACCAGCCACCGAGTGAGTCGGTGTGCGAGAAGACCAGGGCCAGTACGGCCAAGGCGGTGGACACGGCGACGACCGACTGCACCAGGCTCAGGAAGAAGTTGACCCGGTACTGCAGTTCGTTCATCGCGCCGATCTTCAGGAAGGTGCCGGCCAGCCGTACCCGTCTCCCCGACTTCAAGGGCGGCGACATCAACTGCGCTGACATCAGTTCCCCACCGCGGAGTACCGGCGTACGCCGAATCGCCAGACCACTGCAACCAGTAGCGCGCCGACAAGAATCCAGACCGCCTGCAGCCCAAGGCCGACGAACAGCTCAGCCGTCGACAGATCCCCGGCCAGCACCTCGATGGGATATCCGAATGTGTACTTGAACGGCAACACGTCGGCCACGGTCGCCGCCCAGCCAGGCAGCAGCGCCAGGGGCAACAGGCGACCGGAGAGCAACAATTCCGCGGTGAAGTACAGCTCATAGAGCGCACTGACCCGGGTGGTCCAGAACGTGACCATGCCCAGCGCCCAGAGCAGCAGCGAGCGGATCAGATAGGCACCCCAGATGGCGATCAGGAAGACCGTGACCTCGAGGGCGTTCACATCGAAGGTCGGGCGGAAGATCAGGACCAGAACGGCCGCGATCGGTATCCACATAACGATCACCACGAACTTCCAGCCCGCGAAGAAGGCCAGGTCGTAGTGGATCGGGTGGACCGGGCGGACGAGCATCCCGGACATCTCACCGGTACGGATCCGCTCCTCCCACCCGTACGGGGTGAACACGATGTTCATGTTTCGGACCAGCGTCCAGACGATGTAGTACGCCGCGAACTCTCCGGCTGTGATCCCCTCGACGGCGCCGCCTTGCGAGCGCGCGACCACCGACCAGACCACCAGATAGATCACCGGCTCGGCGATCATGCCGAGCATGTACGCGTAGTTCGCTGTGCGGTACTGGAACTGGGTCTGTACGGCGGTGCGCATGACCACGCTGTACAGACCAGGCAGGCCGCCCAGCTTCCTGCTCAACGAGTGACCCTGTCAGCCTCTTGCGTCGAGCTGCTCGGCGCGGAGCCGGCGAAGACCTGCTCGATGACGTCCTCGATGGGCGGGTCCTCGATCGTCAGGTCGCTGACCTGGAAGGCGGCCAGTAGCCGGGCGGCCATCGCCGAGGTGTCGGCCTTGGGCACCTTGAGGCTGATCCGGCCGTCGACGGACTCCAGCACTTCGCCATACGCGCTGAGATCCGGCTCGGTCTCGGTCAGCACGACATTGATCGTCTGGTGCGGGGAGTAGCGGGTGGACAGGTCGCGCAGCGCGCCGTCGTAGAGGATTGAGCCGGAGTCGATGATGATCACGCGCTTGCACAGTGCCTGCACGTCGGCCATGTAGTGACTGGTGAGCAACACCGTGGCGCCGTAGCGCTGGTTGTAGTCGGCCAGGAAGCTGCGGATCCGCTTCTGCATGGTCACGTCGAGACCGATCGTCGGCTCGTCCAGGTAGAGCACCTGAGGGCGGTGCAGGAGCGCGGCGGCGATCTCGGCCTTCATCCGCTCGCCGAGAGACAGCG
>JACCTM010000193.1 GCA_013812385.1 Geodermatophilaceae bacterium
GGTCGTGGTTCATGGCAACCAGCGAAACTATGTCGTCGCGCTGGTGACCCTCGATCCGGAGTCGATCGCCGGCTGGGCCTCCTCGCAGAGCGGGCTCGGACATGCCGCGTACGAACAGATCGTCACCTCTAAAGAGGCGCGGAGCATGATCGACGGCTATGTCACTGAGCTGAACGCCAAGCTCAACCGTTGGGAGACGGTCAAGAAGTTTGTGATCCTGGATCACGACCTGAGCGTGGAATCGGGCGAGATGACCCCTTCCATGAAGGTCAAGCGGAAGGTGGTCGAGGACAATCACCGGGCCCAGCTCGACGAGCTGTACGCCTGAGGGTGCCGACGTCGATGACCAGTCCAGAGCGTCCCTATACCGGAGCTGTCAGCACCGGCGGCCCAGCCGACGTCCGCGAACTCTCCGGACTCCGGATCAGCAAACTCTCCGTCGGTCCGATGGACAACAACGCCTATCTGCTGGAGTGCACAGCAACCGGCGACGGGCTGTTGATCGACGCGGCGAACGAGCCCGATCGGATTCTCGAACTCGCCAACGGCATCTCGCTGCGGCGCATCGTGACCACCCACCGGCATCCTGATCACTGGCAGGCGTTGTCCGATGTCGTCCAGAAGACCGGCGCGGCCACCTCGGCGCACCCGCTGGACGGCGCTGAACTCCCGGTACCGGTCAGCGACCCGGTCGAGCACGGCGACACGTTGTCCGTCGGACAGGTGGAACTCGGTGTCGTCCAGCTTCGCGGGCATACCCCCGGCAGCATCGCGCTGCTCTGGGAGGGGGACGGGCACCACCTGTTCACTGGAGACAGCCTGTTTCCGGGCGGCCCGGGCAACACGTTCGGCAACACCGAAGACTTCGTGTCGCTGATGAACGATCTCGAGGAGCGGATTTTCGCCGCGCTTCCCGATGAGACGTGGGTCTACCCCGGACATGGCTCTGACACAACCCTGGGAACCGAGCGGCCGCATCTTGCCGAGTGGCGCGCTCGCGGCTGGTAGCCGACGCCGCAACTTCGGTGGTGGCTAAGTTCAAGACGAAGAACGCAGCAACGTCGGGACCTGCCTGGCTCGGCCAGCGTCGTCGAGCGGCGGTCAGCCGAGCGGTTGGCAGTGCGGCAGCACCGTCGGTACGGCCTCGCTGGGCTTGCGTTGTCGGGCGCCGGCTGCCTGCTTCCTACGAGGTAGGGCGCGTCTGGCCTCCGCTTTCGCACCCGATTGGGGGGTGGGACGCGCCCTACCTCGGTGGTGCTGAGCTCGCCGGCATTGTCGGGGATGGCGGCGGCGAGAGACATGGTCATGGCTGCCGCGGAGACCGAGTTGTGGTCGTTGACCGACCGGCAAGCTGGCCGTCGTCGATGGTGGCCTGGCTGCGCGGCTCGCACCGGCTGGGTTCGGCTGAGGCTTCCCGACTGGTCAAGGTCGCCCGCGCCCTACGCGAGCAGCTGCCGGCCACCGCGGCCGGATCTGGCTCCGACCACCAGCCGGAATCGACCCCAATCGCCGACCCCGAATCAACATGACCCACCGACCACCACCACTCCGAACCGACTGGCCACCCCCCGCCCACGACGGACCCGCGCCGTAACCCCCTGCGGCACAAGATTGCTCCCTTAGACGCCAACCGGGCTGCAGGCAAAGGTGCGTGGCGAACAAGGTTTGGCGCCACGGGTAGCGGCTCAGATCAGCGCCGGGCCATCACCAAGGCATCCCCTCCGCTGGGCCGTGGCCGATCGATGTGCGGTGGACAACACCGCACGCCGTGGACTCGGCGAAACACCTCCCGACCAGGCGCAGCGGAGCTGATCGACGCTCGACAGAACCTCAACGGCTACGGTCCAAAGGTGACTCGGACCCTCTTCGCCGGTGGGTCAGTCTTCGACGGCACCGGCTCAGACCCTGCTCCCGCCGACGTGCTGGTCGAGGACGGGTTGGTCGTGAACGTCGGAAGCGGCTTCGAGGCCGACGACGTGGTCGACTGCGCTGGAGCGACGGTCCTGCCGGGGTTGATCGACAGCCACGTGCATGTGCTCTTCAGTGGGATCAACGTGCTCCGGATGATGCAGACGCCGTTCAGCTACCCGTTCTACGAGGCAGTTCACAACCTGAGGACGACGCTGGACACCGGGATCACGACCGTACGGGATGCCAGCGGCGCCGATCTTGGTGTGGCCCAGGCACTCCGGGACGGACTCATCGCCGGTCCCCGCATGCAGATCTCGATCAGCATGGTCAGCCAGACAGGAGGGCATGGCGACGGTTGGCAGCCGTGCGGCGCGGTCATGCCGCTACTTGTCCCCCACCCGGGCAGACCCTCCACGATTGTCGACGGCGCCGAGGAGATGCGTCGAGTGGTCCGTGAACTCGTTCGCGCCGGAGCCGACGTGATCAAGGTCGCGACCAGCGGAGGTGTTCTCTCACCACGCGATGATCCGCGGCACGGCCACTTTCGGGACGCCGAGATCGCCGTACTGGTCGAAGAGGCCACGGCGGCTGGCCTCTTCGTGATGGCGCACGCGCAGGCAACGGATGGGATCAAGGTGGCCATCCGCAATGGGATCCGCTCGATCGAGCACGGGATATATCTGGACGACCAGGCCATCGAGATGATGCTCGCCGCCGGAACCTGGCTCGTACCAACGCTGTCTGCGCCACGCGCCGTGCTGAGCATGGCGGACTCGGGTGTGCCGATGCCCGCTGCTGTGATCAGTAAGGCGCGAATGGTCCTCGAATCACATGACGACTCGGTCAGTCGCGCCATTGCCGCAGGAGTCAAGATCGCCATGGGCACCGACAGCGGAGTCGGTCCGCATGGCGACAACCTCGGCGAGCTCGGGCTGATGGTCGATCTCGGCATGACGGCTGCTCAGGCCTGGCGGGCCAGCACCGCGTCGGCGGCCGAGCTGCTGGGTATCCAAGAGGAATTCGGCACTTTGGAGCCGGGCAAGCGGGCCGATGTGCTGGTGCTGGAGGGCTCCACCTCGGACCTGGCCGACCTGCGGGATCGCGTGCGTGCCGTCTACCAGGACGGAGTCCTGGTCGCCGGTGACCGTTCAGGCAACCCCCGGGTTCAGGCCGGCAACTAGAGTTGTCCACGCGTTCGGTAGGCAGCCAAGGGTGTAGGGCGCCCGCCAGCAACGGCGCCGCCTAAAGCCGACTGCGCCAATGAAGAGCTAGGCCTTCTCCTCGGTTGGCGCTGCCGAGTCCTCGGGAACGCGCATCGCACTCGCCGGTGGGCCGGTCAGGTCGGTCGGCTCCTCGATCGCGACGTCCTCGGTCGAGACATCCCCGCCGCGAAGCTGAGCCGCTGCTTCCGGATCGTTGCGGGCCTTGTAGAGGCTTGCGACGACTGCCAGGGCCATCACGCCGATGATCACGCTCAAGGACAACCAGATAGGAATCGTCGGGGCCCACTCGATGGGCTCGCCACCGTTGATAAAGGGCAGGCTGTTCTCGTGCATCGCCTCGAGGATGAGTTTGATCCCGATGAAGCCGAGGATGACCGACAGACCCATGGAGAGGTAGACCAGGCGTTCCAGCAACCCGCCGAGCAGGAAGTAGAGCTGTCGTAGGCCCATCAGCGCGAAGATGTTGGCGGTGAAGACGATGAACGCTTCCCGGGTGAGCCCGAAGATCGCCGGGATCGAGTCCAACGCGAAAAGCAGGTCGGTGGAGCCGATCGCGAGGAAGACGATGATCATCGGCGTCCACAGCCTCTTGCCATCCACTGTGGTGCGGATCTTGGCCCCGTCGTAGTCGTCGCTGATGGGCAGGATCCGACGCATCCGCCGAATCAGAACGTTCTCCTCGTACTCCTCTTCCTCCCCCTGTTGCTTGGCCAGCTTGATCGCGGTGTAGATGAGGAAGGCGCCGAAGATGTAGAACAGCCAGATGAAGCGCTCGATAAGTGCGGCTCCGAGGAGGATGAAGATCCCCCGTAGGACCAGAGCGATGATGATCCCGACCATCAGGACTTCCTGTTGGTACTTACGAGGGACCGAGAACCGAGCCATGATGATCACGAAGACGAAAAGATTGTCCACCGACAGGCTGTATTCGGTGAGCCACCCCGCATAGAACTCTCCGGCCGCCTGTCCCCCGGCGAACCACAGCATGGCCAGACCGAAGAGCAGCGCGAGGCTCACATAGAAGCAGACCCAGAGGGAGGACTCCTTCATCGAGGGAACGTGTGGCCGTCGGGCAACGATCAGCAGATCGGCCAGCAGCAGCAGCCCGAGAAAGACGAAAGATCCGATCTCGAACCAAACGGGTAGATCGAGCACTGGGCAGTCCCTCTCCGGTGGCACGTGGCAACAACCGGAGGTCTCTCCCGCCTGACGCCCATGGAAATCGTTCCTGGCGACCAAACCGACGGGACCGGGCCGGACTCGGCAGTGCCGATTCCGGCCGTGGTGACGACCCCGCCGCGAAGGAATACTCCCCTCCACCGACGCCCTCATTCTGTACGACCGGAGTCCGTGCCTCCGCATGGGGGCTGAGTCCGCGCCGGATTTCGATTGTCGGAGGCCGTTGTTAGCGTCCGGTACGTGGACATCAAACTCGAGGTGGTAACTGTCCCGATCTCAGATGTAGATCGGGCGAAGTCCTTCTATGTCGATCAGGTTGGATTCGTGATGGACCACGACCAGACGGTCAGCGACGAGATCCGGTTCGTTCAGCTCACACCGTCGGGCTCGGTATGCTCGATCGCCTTCGGCAGAGGCATCTCCACGATGCAGCCGGGATCCCTGCAAGCGATCATGTGCGTCGTCGCCGACGTCGAGGCGGCTCGGGCGGAACTCATCGATCGCGGGGTCGAGGTGAGTGATGTGGACGAGCGGGCGTGGGGCAGATTCGTCTACTTCGCGGACCCGGACGGCAACGGCTGGTCCTATCAACAACTCCCCGACTGGTCGGTCGGAGCCGGCGGGTCAGGCGCCCGACCGGAGGAGTCCGAGGGCTCCGCCTAGCGCTGCTCTGGCGTCGTCTCATGGCTGCCGGCGGGAACCATGACGGCACTCGTGGCGAGTACCAAGGCCATGCCCCGCATGCGGAAACATCACCCGATGAGAATCAGGCGCCTGGCCACCTCGCTGTTGCTGGTCGGCGTCGCCGTCGTCAGTGGCGCCGTCCCGGCACTGGCCCACACTGAACTCCAGGGCATCACTCCCGCCGACGGCAAAATCCTCGCCGTAGCGCCCACCGCCGTGACACTCGCCTTCGCCGCCTCCGTATCGCTGCCAGCTGACCCGATTCAGATCTCCGGTCCGGGGGGAATCCGGTGGGTCGTGGGCACCGCCACGACGGCCGGGCCAGTCGTCACCGCTCCGGTCGAAACGGCTGGTCCGGCAGGTGCCTACACGTTGGCCTACGCCGTGATCTCCGACGACGGTGACACCGTTGACGGCACAGTGACCTTCTCGCTGGTCAGTGCAGCGACACCGACCACGCCGACGACCGCGTTGTCGAGCACGTCTCCCCCGAACGCTGCCACCCCGTCCACGACTCCGCCGGATCCCACGTCAGCGGCCGACCAGTCCGGCAGCGCGGCTGCAAGGGACGACGAAGACGGAGGTGGCGGGCTGCCTACCTGGGTGTGGACGGTCCTCGTCTCGATGGCAGTCCTCGCCGTCCTGGTCGCGGGCACGCAGCTAGCCCAGCGGCGGTTACCGCCGGCAGCCAGCTGATCAGCCCTGGCCGGCCCGTTGCATCTGACGGAGCTCCTTCTTCAGGACCCCGATCTCATCGCGCAGCCGGGCGGCCAGCTCGAACTGGAGTTCGCGGGCCGCGGCCAACATCTGATCATCGAGCTGCCCGATCAGGTCGGCCAGTTCCGCGGCCGGCAGAGTCGAGGCGTCCAGCGCCCGCTCCCCCTTGCCCCGCGAGGACAACCCCGGAACCGGTGCCTTGCCGCGGGACTGCGTCCGTCCACCACCGTAGAGCCGCTCGGTAGTCTTTTCGGTGTCGGCGGCCTCGGCGTAGATGTCGTCCAGGATGTCGACGATCTTCTTCCGCAGCGGCTGCGGATCCAGCCCACGTTCGACGTTGTAGGCGACCTGCTTCTCCCGGCGCCGATTGGTCTCGTCGATCGCCCGTTCCATCGACGGGGTGATCTTGTCGGCGTACATGTGCACCTGGCCGGACACGTTGCGCGCCGCCCGGCCGATGGTCTGGATCAGCGAGGTCTCCGAGCGTAGGAACCCCTCTTTGTCCGCATCGAGGATCGAGACCAGAGAGACCTCGGGCAGGTCGAGTCCTTCACGGAGCAGGTTGATGCCGACCAGGACGTCGTAGTCACCCTTGCGCAGCTCGCGGAGCAGCTCCACCCGGCGCAGGGTGTCCACCTCGGAGTGCAGATAGCGCACTCGGATGCCGAGCTCCAGGAGGTAGTCGGTCAGATCCTCGGCCATCTTCTTGGTCAGCGTGGTGACCAGAACCCGTTCATCGCGTTCGGCCCGGAGCCGGATCTCGGCGACCAGGTCGTCGATCTGACCCCTGGTGGGTTTGACCACCACTTCAGGATCGATCAGCCCGGTCGGCCGGATCACCTGCTCGACGAACTCACCTTTCGTACGGCCGAGCTCGTAGGAACTCGGGGTGGCCGACATGTAGACGGTCTGCCCAATCCGGTCGACGAACTCCTCCCAGCGCAGCGGCCGGTTGTCCATCGCCGAGGGCAGCCGGAACCCGTGGTCGACCAACGTGCGCTTGCGGCTCATGTCACCCTCGTACATGCCGCCGATCTGCGGCACGGTCACGTGGGACTCGTCGATGACCAGCAGGAAGTCGTCCGGGAAGTAATCCAGCAGGCAGGACGGTGGACTTCCTTGCGCCCGTCCGTCGAGGTGCCGGGAGTAGTTCTCGATGCCTGAGCAGAAGCCGACCTGGCGCATCATCTCGATGTCATAGGTGGTCCGCATCCGCAGCCGCTGGGCCTCGAGCAACTTGCCCTGCTTGTCCAACTCGGCCAACCGATCGGCCAACTCCGCTTCGATGCCGGCGATGGCCTGCTCCATCCGCTCCGGACCGGTCGCGTAGTGGGTGGCCGGGAAGACGAACACTTCCTCTACCTCGCGCACGACCTCGCCGGTAAGCGGGTGCAGGTAGTACAACCGCTCGATCTCGTCGCCGAACATCTCGATTCGTACGCCGAGCTCCTCGTAGGACGGGATGACCTCGATCGTGTCCCCCCGAACCCGGAACGTGCCACGGGTGAACGACAGGTCGTTGCGCGTGTACTGCATGTCGACCAGTCGGTGCAGCAGCCAGTCCCGATCCGTGGCCTTGCCCAGCTGCAGGCGAACGCTCTGGTCGAGATACTCCTTCGGCGTGCCGAGGCCATAGATGCATGAGACGCTGGCCACCACGACGACGTCTCGCCGAGTCACCAGGCTCGCCGTCGAGGAGTGCCGCAGCCGC
>JACCTM010000252.1 GCA_013812385.1 Geodermatophilaceae bacterium
TGACCTTCTCGCCGGCGTTCTTGAGGTCGGCCTTGGACTGGTCCGAGCGGCCCTCGTTCTCGAGGCGCTCGTTGTCCGTGGCGTCACCCACGTGCTCCTTGCCCTTGCCGGACATGTCTTCAACAGCATTCTTGATCTTGTCGGTTGCGCTCATCGGATCGTCCTCTCACGTCGTCTTCGTGCCGTCCATCTAGATTTTACAGCGTAAGCACCGATTGCACACCAGCTAAAGGCTAGCTATTCCGATCCGAGTCATGGAGGTCCGTCAGCAACGGCGCCCGCCGTACTAGTCGCCGTAGGGTCCGCCGTACCGTCCGCCGTACGGTCGGATCGGCGGTCGGTCCGTCGAACGGCGACGTACCCGAGGGCGGCCAGGACGGCGGCGCTGCCAGCACCGACGACCTGCACGATGAAAGACTTCTCGGCACCGATCGCATCGACGACCGACCCCGAGATCGAGGCGCCGATCGTGACCCCGACGGTGATGCCGGTGGTAGTCCAGGCCAGACCCTCGGTCAGGGCCGCTCGTGGAAGCCGGGACTCCACCAGGGACATGCCCGAGACCAATACCGGGGCGATGGTCGCCCCGGCCAGAAACGCCAGGCCGGCCAGGACAAGCAGCGAGTTGACTAGCAGGAACCCCGAGGCGGCCACTCCGAAGGCCAGGGTGGTGAGCAGGAAGCGACCAGCCAGACCGCGCCGCCAGGCCACGGCGCCATAGGCCAGTCCGGCCACCAGACTGCCGGCTGCATACACGGCCAGGATGACGCCGGACAGCCCGATCTGGCCCTGCTCGTCGGCATAGGCGACCACCCCGACGTCCATCGCGCCGAAGACGGTTCCGACCCCCACATAGGTGATCGTGACCGAGAGCAGGGCCGGATTCAGTACGCCGCGTCGCCCGCGCCCGATGCCTTCCGTACGAGCCACGGGCGGCTCGCTGGAGGTCAGCGTCGCGAACCCCATCCCACCGATCAGGCCGATGATGACGGCGGTGAGAAATCCGACGGGCGGAGAGATTGCGGTCGCAAGGAAGGTCACCAGCGGCGGGCCGATAACAAACACGATCTCGTCGACCACGGACTCAAAGGCGAACGCGGTCTGCCGCGTGGTCGGATTTTCCAGGACGTTCACCCAGCGCGCTCGGACCATCGATCCGATGTTCGGTCCGGAGGCCCCGGTGAGGGCTGCCAGCAGAAACCAGGTCCAGAGCGGTGCACCGAGCTCGACGGCCACGACGAAGCCGACACCGGCCGCGCCAAACAACAGCACGGTCGGGCGCAGCACGCGCGCTTGGCCGAACCGGTCGACCAACCGGGCAACCTGCGGAGAGATGATCGCGAAGGACAGCGCCAGGACGCCAGCGATGACCCCGGCGATGCCGTACCTTCCGGTTTCCCCGGCGATGAGCAGGACCGCGCCCAGGCCGGTCATCGAGATCGGCATCCGGGCCAGGAACCCCATAGACGAAAACGAGAAAGCCCCGCTGACGCGCAGCAAGGCGCCGTACGGGCCGAGCATGGGTGACACCTCCGAGCGGGAGGTTACCCTCGGGTAGTGACAACTTCCGTACGCGACCTCGTTGGCCCGGACGACCTCGCCGGCGCCCACGGACTGGTCGACCAGCACGGGCGGGTGGCGACCGACCTGCGGGTGTCGCTGACCGATCGATGCAACCTGCGGTGCACCTACTGCATGCCCCCCGAGGGACTGAACTGGCTGCCCACCTCGCAGATCCTCACCGACGACGAGATCAACCGCCTGGTCCGGATCGGTGTCGAGGAGCTCGGGATCAACGAGATCCGCTTCACCGGCGGGGAGCCGCTCATCCGGCCGGGTCTGGTCGAGATCGTGCGTACGGCCAAGTCCCTGTCACCCCCGCCCGAGGTCAGCCTGACGACGAACGCGATCGGCCTCGAGCGGTTGGCCCGCCCGCTGGCCGACGCCGGCCTGGACCGGATAAACGTCTCGTTGGACACCCTGGACAAGCTGCAGTTCAAGCAACTCACCCATCGTGACCGGATCGACGACGTGCTGGCCGGGCTGGTCGCGGCAAAGGCTGCCGGGCTCATCCCGGTCAAGGTCAACGCCGTGTTGATGCGCGGGCTCAACGAGGACCCTGTACCGCTGTTGGAGTTCTGCCTCGAACACGACTTCGAGCTGCGCTACATCGAGCAGATGCCGTTGGATGCCCAGCACGAGTGGAAGCGGGATCAGATGATCACCGCCGAGGAGATTCTCGAGAAGCTGCAGGCCGCTGTTGTTCTGACCCCCGATCCCGCGCATCGGGGAAGTGCGCCGGCAGAGACCTGGCTGGTCAACGGGGGCCCAGCCAAGGTCGGGATCATCGCCTCGGTGACCCGTGCTTTCTGCGGCACCTGCGACCGGACCCGGCTGACCGCTGATGGCCAGATCCGTAACTGCCTGTTCGCCCGCGAGGAGTCCGACCTGCGTACGGCGTTGCGTGACGGGTCCAGCGACGACGTGATCGCCGACCGGTGGCGGGCCGCGACGTGGACGAAGCTGCCAGGTCACGGGATCGACGACCCGACGTTCCTGCAGCCCGTACGGCCCATGTCGGCCATCGGCGGCTGAGCGCGGTGAGCACGACGACCGAGGTCCGCGGGGTGACGGTCAACTACTTCGCGGCTGCTCGCGCCGCGGCCGGCGCTGCAACGGAAACGATCGAGGCGAGCAGTCTGGCCGAAGTGATCGCCGCCGCGAGCCAGCGGCATGGTCCGGGACTGGCGAAGGTTCTGGGAGTCTGTTCCTTCCTGGTAGACGGCGTACGTCGGTCCGACCACGATGCCGCTCTGCCGCACGGCAGTTCGGTGGACGTCCTGCCGCCCTTCGCCGGCGGCTAGGTCCGAGGGAAGGAATTCCGATGGGAGCGTTGACCGAACTGCGTCGTTCGATCACCCGGCTGTGGGGGCGGACCGAACAGGCCGTCGGAGAGGCGTACGGGAACGAAGCCTTGGAGTACGAGGGTGCGGCCGACGAGGCCAAGGTCGACGCCGAGGAAGCCGCCGCCGATGACCGCGACCAGCCCGACGACGGCACCGCAGGCACTCCGGCCCGCTGATGCAAATCAGGGAGCGGCGACCCATTCCTCTTCGCCGTCGGTGAAGATCTGGCGCTTCCAGATCGGCAGCCTGGCCTTGACCTCTTCGACCAGCTGACGGCAGGCGTCGAAGGCCTCACCACGATGGGCTGCACTTACGGCGGCTGCGAGGGCCACATCGCCCACGTCGAGTAAGCCGATCCGATGGCTGATGGCGACCGCATGGATCTTGGGCAGGGCCGCTATCTCACCGGCGATCTCGGCCATCAGCTCCTCGGCCGAGGGGTGCCCGACGTACTCGAGCTGGGTGACCACACGGCCCTGGTCGTGGTCGCGGACGACCCCGCCGAACGCGACGACCGCTCCGGCACCGGATCGGGACACCAGTGTCTCGTGCTCAGCCACCGAAATCGGTTCCGCGCTGATCGCAGCTCGGACGGGTGCTGGCGAGGTCTCGGTCACGCGGTCAAATGTAGCCGCGGTACTGCCGGCCGACTGGATCCTCAGCACTCTGCCGTCCCCACGCCTGATGTCGCAGGTTTGCCGACGACACACCGCGCGTGTCCCCTGCAAAGATGCGACATCACCGTAGGACGCGGCCGACCCCGCCCTGATGTCGCAGGTTCGCCGACGACACACCGCGCGAGTCACCTGCAAAGGTGCGACATCACGGTGGCGGGTAGTCCAGGTCGACGGGATCGGCCACATCGGCGCACTCGATCTCGGTCACCTCGTGCGC
>JACCTM010000267.1 GCA_013812385.1 Geodermatophilaceae bacterium
GTGGGCGCTACTGGGATCGAACCAGTGACCTCTTCGGTGTGAACGAAGCGCTCTACCGCTGAGCCAAGCGCCCGGGACCGGGGCAACCTTACCGGGAAGGCTTTACCGCCACAGCGGCACCCAGTCCGGAATCCAGTCCGGGACACCGGTCAGGTGCAGGCTCACCACCAGGACGCCGTACACGAACGCCGCCGTGGCCAGTCCGATCATGGCGCGGGCCCAGATCGGTTGCCGGGTCACCCAATCCGTCCATGACTTCACGTGTTTCTTGGTGAACTCCAGCAACCGTTCGGCCCACGTGAACTCAGTGGCCAGGACGAACAGACCACCAATCACGATCAGCCAACCCGGACCGGGCAACGGAATGGCTGCCGCGCCGCCGATCAGGATGATGAAACCGACGACTCCCACCCCGCCGCGATAGGCGGAGTTCAGCGGGGCGTTGGCGGCCACGCGCTGACGCCAAGAGGCATCAGCGACGCGCTCACGAAGGCTGTAGCCGTCGTCACCGGCCGAGTCCGCCTGCTGTTCCTCGGGCGCGTCGCGCTCGGTCGATGTCATCGACTCAGCAGTCTGCCCTAATCCGAGCCCGGAGGCAGGTCGCGACCTAGCCGGTGGCAACCATCGGCAACGTCGGAGCGTCCGGGGCCTGGCGTCCGGACTCGAGCGTCACGGCGTACCCGTTGAAGGTGTCCAGTCCAGCGACAGTTGATCCCACGGTCCGCATGTCCAACTCGGCGTCGACGACGTCGAAGGTACCCAGAGCCTCAGGCTGTTCGCCGTCCTCCTGAAGACCCCACAGGACGTAGATCGCATCGTCGTTGTCATTGACCGGAAGTCCGTTGGTCAGGACCATCGCCTGGCTGGACCCGATGACCAGCGTAGCCACGAACTCACCGTTTCCGTCATGCAACGGGGTCATGTTCACCTCACCGGCAGCGGCCAGGTTCTGCAGAATCTCGCCGCGGTCGGCAGCCACTGTGGTGGCGGTGTCCCGATCGGTCTGCAGGTTCACGTTCCAGACTCCGAGGCCGGCGATCAACAACACGGCAGCCGCGGCGGCAGCCAACGTCGCGACCTTCGACCACCTCGACCGGGATCGGCGATGCGTCGACCGCTGACCAGCGGCGGCGAAATCAACCAGTTGCCCACCCGAAGAGGCAGACTCGGGCCGCGGCTGCGGGATCGCCTCGAGGTTGCGTCGGGTCTGGCCGATCTCGGCCAGCAGCCGTGAGCGCAATGCCGGGGAAGGAGATTCCAGCGGCATCTGCTCGACCAGGGCGCTGAGTACTCGCCCACTGTCCTGAACCGAGGCCTGACAACGCTCACAGCCATGAAGGTGAGTCGAGAAGCGATGCTCGTCATCGGGCTCGAGCGCGCGCAGGGCCCAGCCGACCGCGAGTTCGTCCCACTCGACGTGCGCCGTGTTGCTGCGTTCCAGGCCGCTCATGCCTGCAAGCCTCCTGCCGCTGGTAGGTCACCGAGCGCGCTGCCCAGGACTTGGCGTAGCCGACGCATGCCGGCGAGCATGCGGGTCTTCACCGTGCCGAGTGGCGCACCGGTCAAGGCGGCGACTTCACGCTGGGTATAGCCACCGAAGTAGGCCAGCGTCAGCGCTTCGCGCTGGACCGCCGGCAATTCAGCCAGGGCGGTGCGTACGTCGACCCCGACCAGCCGCTCCAGCGCTTTTTCAGCCGAGTCCTCCCCCATCAGCGCCGGAGGCTCGAGTGCGGCCAGTCGATCCCGACGGCGCCGCTGGGACTCCTCACGTCGGACCGCATCGACGCTTCGGTGATGGGCCAGCGACAGCAGCCAGCTGGCGAAACCGCCCTTCGCGGGGTCGAACTTCGTCGGATAGCGCCACAAGGCGAGGAAGACCTCTTGGGTCGTGTCCTCGGCCAGGACGTGGTCACCGAGAATGCGTAAGGCCAGCGTGAACACCTGACGGTGGTAGCGGTCATAGATCTGGGCGAGCGCATCGGACTCACCCGAGGCAAGCCGAGCAATCAAGTCCGCATCGTCGGCCGGTGACAGACCGGTACGACTCATAACGCTCATCCTCACACGTGTCATTCGCATCTGCCCGTGTGATCGGTTCGTTTCTCCTCGAACCCTCGCCCCAACCCTTGGGGCCCCCTAGGCTGGGGTCAGTGGGGGGACACCGGAAGAAACGGAGGGCTCGCGGCTATCGGCTCGTCCTGGCCGGTGTCGCCGCGCTCGCGGTCGTCGCATTTGTCGTCTCTCTCGTGCTCGCACCGGACCACTTGCAGTCCCCGGATCAGCTGACGGCCGACGCCTCAACTCGACTCAGTTCGCCGCTTCCACCCACGTCGTCCTCACCACCTTCTCCCTCTCCCGCACCGCCTTCGGTGACTCTCGCTTTCGCCGGTGATGTGCACTTCACCGGCCGTACGGAGGATCTGCTCGACGATCCGGCAACGGCATTCGGTCCGATCTCTGCTGCGCTGTCGGCAGCCGACATCGGGATGGTCAATCTGGAGACGGCGATCACCGAGCGCGGCGTCGAGGAGCCCAAGCAGTTTCACTTCCGGGCTCCTGCGGCTGCCCTGGACGCGCTGGCCGCCTCCGGGGTCGACGTCGCCTCGCTGGCCAACAACCACGCAGTGGACTACGGCCCGGTCGGGCTCGAGGACACCCTCGCGGCGGTCACGGCCGGACCGATCTCGGTGGTGGGAATCGGACCGGATGCGGCCACCGCCTACGCGCCGTACCGCACCGTCGTCCGAGGGGTCGGCATCTCGATCTTCGGAGCCAGTCAGGTTCCTGACCGGACCTATCAACGGTGGACGGCGATCGAGGACTCCCCGGGTATCGCCACCACCGGCGACCAAGACCGGCTGATCGCCGGCGTGCGGCAAGCCAGCGCGGCGGGCGACGTCGTCGTGGTCTACCTGCACTGGGGCATCGAGGGTGACCAGTGCCCCACCCAGGAAATGCAAGATCTGGCTACCGAACTTGCCACGGCGGGTGCAGACGCCATCGTGGGTGCTCACGCTCACCTGCTGCTCGGTGCGGGGTACCTCGACCAGCCGGGCACCGGCGCGTACGTGGCCTATGGGTTGGGGAACTTCCTCTGGTGGCGACCACAGGCATTCTCCGATGACACCGGGGTTCTCACTCTCACCGTGCAGAACGGCGCGGTCACCGGATCGCGCTTCACTCCGGCACTGATCGACGACACCGGTCGACCGCAGCCGGTCATGGGTCCGCAGGCATTGGCCGAGGTCACCGCCTTTGAGGAACTGCGGGGGTGCGCAGGCTTGGTGCTCACCCCCTCCGTTTGAGTGCATGCCCGCGCGTCGGTACAGTCCGCGGAGCACGAATACGCGGACGTGGCTCAGTTGGTAGAGCATCACCTTGCCAAGGTGAGGGTCGCGGGTTCGAATCCCGTCGTCCGCTCGGAAGAGCATCTTGATTTCAGGCACCAGAAGCACGGTGGAGTGGCCGAGAGGCGAGGCAACGGCCTGCAAAGCCGTCTACACGGGTTCAAATCCCGTCTCCACCTCGACGGGCGGTTGGCGCAGCGGTAGCGCGCTTCCCTGACACGGAAGAGGTC
>JACCTM010000268.1 GCA_013812385.1 Geodermatophilaceae bacterium
CCAGCCGCGGATCCAGCCGGTGCCCGCCTCCGGGGAGTGCGGGCAGCGACGGAGCATCTGCGTCGGATCCATGTTCGACCCGTACGCGGCGTAGAGCGGCACCGGCGCAGCGTAGCGACGCGCGGCCCGCCCGGGCGGGAATGCCATCGTTCTGAGTACCGCCGGGTGCGCGAGAATGGCCCCGTGACCAGCATTGTGATCATCGGAGGCGGACCAGCCGGATACGAAGCCGCGCTGGTCGCTGCTCAACTCGGCGCCGAGGTCACCGTGGTGGAGCGGGATGGCATGGGCGGGGCGTGCGTGCTCGCCGACTGCGTCCCCTCGAAGACATTCATCGCCTCCAGTGGCGCGTTGACCAGTGTCCGGGACAGCGCAGAGCTGGGCGTACGAGCTGGGGAAGTCGCGCAGTCGAGCCTGGATCCGGGCACCGTTCATGGTCGGGTCAACGTGCTGGCTGCCGCACAGTCGGCCGACATCCGGACCCGGCTGGCCCGCGAAGGAGTGACCCTGGTCGCTGGATCGGCCAGGGTGGCTGATACGACGCCGGGTCTTGCGCGCCACGTGGTCCAGGTCGACTCCGCATCCGACGGGGCCCAGGAGATCGACAGCGACATCCTGTTGCTGGCCACCGGCGCCGATCCGCGCGTACTTCCCGGTGCCGAGCCGGACGGTGAACGGATCCTGTCCTGGCGCCAGGTCTATGAGCTCAAGGAGTTTCCCGAGCATCTCGTCGTCGTCGGGTCGGGTGTCACCGGCGCGGAGTTCGCCAGTGGCTACCTCGAGGCCGGGGTTCCAGTCACCTTGGTCTCCTCACGGGACCGGGTACTGCCCGGCGAGGATGCGGACGCAGCCGATGTGCTCGAGCAGGTATTCGTGAAGCGTGGCGGCCAGATCGTCAAGCAGGCCAGAGCTTCTGGCGTCCGACGAGACCGGAGTGGTAGTCCTGACGGCAGCGGTGACGGCGTGATCGTGTCCTTGGAGGACGGACGCGAGGCCCGCGGATCACATGCCCTCATGACCGTCGGCTCGGTACCGAACTCGGGTGGACTCGGACTCGAATCCGCAGGGGTCGCAGTGACGGCAAGCGGGCACATCATCGTCGACAAGGTCTCCCGTACCAACGTCTCTGGTATCTATGCCGCTGGCGACGTCACCGGCGTCTGGCCGTTGGCCTCGGTCGCGGCCATGCAGGGCAGGGTGGCGATGTGGCACGCCCTCGGCGAGGCGGTGGCCCCGATCAAGTTGAAGACGGTGGCGGCCAACGTCTTCACCCATCCTGAGATCGCCACGGTCGGGCACTCGGAGAAGGTGATCACCGAACGGGGGATCGCGGCGGACACCATCATGCTGCCGCTGGCCACAAACGCACGGGCGAAGATGGTGGACCTGCGGGACGGCTTCGTGAAGCTGTTCTGCCGGCGCCCGACCGGGGTCGTCATCGGCGGCGTCGTCGTGGCGCCGGGCGCCTCCGAGCTCATCCTGCCGATCGCACTCGCGGTCCAGAACAGCCTGACCGCAGCCGATCTGGCGCACACCTTCTTGATCTATCCCTCGCTGTCCGGAACGATCACCGAAGCCGGGCGCCGGCTCATGGCCGCCGACGACCTCTCCTAGTCTGCGGTGGGCGCGGAAGCGAGCATGGTGACCGGGTCCGTGGACGGGGCGTTGGACGTGGCCTACCTGCGCGCACATCCGCACGTCGTCCCGATGATGGTGCGCCACCAGCGCATCCGCGCCACCCCGCTGCCCGGTGGTGACACCTGCGTCGCGGAACTCTTCACCCTCGACCGCGGCGAGATGCTCTTCGCGAAGTCACGCGAGAACGCCCCGGCCGGGTTCTTCGCCGCCGAAGCCGCCAGCCTGGCGTGGATCGCCCAAGCGGGCGTCATCCCGACGCCGGAGGTGATCGCCGTGAGCGAGGACCTCCTGCTCCTGGAATGGGTGCCCCGCGGCGAGTCGACGTCGTACGCGGCAGAACGCTTCGGCGTCGACCTGGCCCGGATGCACCAGGCCGGTGCTGACCGCTTCGGGGCGCCCTGGTCCGGGTTCATCGGGCGGCTGGCGATGGACAACTCGGGGGTCGTCTCGGGGGTGTGGGCCGAGTTCTTCGCCGTAGGGCGGATCGAGCCGTATCTGCGTGCCGCCCGGGATGCCGGCCACATCTCGACCGACGACGCAGCCGCGGTGTCGGCGGTGCTCTCCCGGCTGGACTCCCTCGAGGTGCCGAGCGAGCCACCGGCCCGGCTGCATGGTGACCTGTGGAGCGGGAACGTGCACTGGGCGGCCGACGGGAAGGTCTACCTGGTCGATCCGGCAGCCCACGGCGGGCACCGCGAGACCGACCTCGCGATGCTGGCGCTGTTCGGCGTGCCGTACCTCGATCGGATCCTGGCGGCATACGGCGAGTCGGCGCCGCTCGGCTCGGGCTGGCGTGAGCGGGTGGGGCTGCACCAGCTGTTCCCGGTGCTCGTGCACGCGGTGATGTTCGGCGGCTCGTACGGCGCCCAGGCCGGCGCACTGGCCCGCCGTTACCTTTGACGGGCTGTCGGCTATGTGCCGCTGGCCTCGCCGTCTGTAGCCGCATCGGTGATGTTGCAGATGGTCGAGCCGCTGCTGACGACCTCGCCAACCGCGGCCCCGAGTCCACTGACCGTGCCGGCTTTGTGCGCATTGATCGGTTGTTCCATCTTCATCGCCTCGAGGACGACTATGAGATCGCCCGCCTCGACCGTGGCGTCATCCTCGACCGCGATCTTGACGATCGTGCCCTGCATCGGGCTGGTCAGCGCGTCGCCGCCGGCCGCACCGCCCGACCCGCCGCCACCGCGACGTCGGGGCTTGGCAGCCACTCCACCAGGCACCGCACCGCCGCCGCCCAGGGCTAGTCCGCCGGGTAGGGACACCTCCAGTCGGCGACCGCCGACCTCGACCACGACGGTCTGCCGCTCGGCGGGCGGGTCGGGGTCCTCGGTGGCTTCGGCGTACGGCGGGATCTGGTTGTCGAACTCGGTCTCGATCCACCTCGTGTGCACCGAGAACGGTTCGGAGGTGAATGCCGGGTCGGATACGACCGCCCGGTGGAACGGGACAACCGTCGGCATCCCGCCGACCTCCAGCTCGGCTAGTGCGCGTCGGGACCGATCAAGTGCCTGTTCGCGGGTGGCCCCTGTGACGATCAGCTTGGCCAGCATCGAGTCGAAGCCGCCACCGATCACGTCACCCTCGACGACACCGGAATCCAGCCGCACGCCCGGACCGCTTGGCGGTCGCCACCGGGTGACCGTCCCAGGCGCGGGCAGGAAGTTGCGGCCCGCGTCCTCACCGTTGATCCGGAACTCGAAACTGTGCCCGCGGGGCTCGGGATCGGTGTCGTACCCGAGCGCCTGTCCGTCGGCGATCCGGAACTGCTCGCGGACTAGATCCAGGCCGGTGGTCTCCTCGCTGACCGGGTGTTCGACCTGCAGCCGGGTGTTGACCTCCAGGAAGGAGATCGTGCCGTCGGCGGCGACCAGGTATTCGACGGTGCCCGCACCCACGTACCCCGCCTCGGCGCAGATCGCCTTGGCGGACTCGTGGATCGTGGCGCGCTGTTCGTCGGTCAGGAACGGCGCGGGCGCTTCCTCGACCAGCTTCTGATGGCGGCGCTGCAGCGAGCAGTCCCGGGTCCCGACCACGACCACGGTCCCGTGCGAGTCGGCCAGGATCTGCGCCTCGACGTGCCGCGGCTTGTCGAGATAGCGCTCGACGAAACACTCGCCCCGACCGAAAGCGGCCTCCGCCTCCCGTACGGCCGAGGCGTACAACTCGTCGATCTCCTCGGCCTTGCGGGCGACCTTCAGCCCGCGACCGCCGCCACCGAATGCCGCCTTGATGGCGACCGGCAGGCCGTGTTCCTCGGCGAAGGCGTGCACCTCCTCCGGGCCGGAGACCGGGTCGCTGGTTCCCGGTACGAGTGGCGCGCCTGCTTTGGTCGCGATGTGCCGGGCGGCCACCTTGTCGCCCAGGGAGATGATCGCCTCGACCGGGGGGCCGATCCAGGTCAGCCCGGAGTCGATCACCGCGCGGGCGAAATCGGCATTCTCGGCGAGGAACCCGTACCCGGGGTGAACGGCGTCGGCTCCGGCCTGCTCGGCGATGTCGAGGAGCTTGTCGATGCGCAGATAGGACTCGCCGGGGGTGTTGCCACCAAGGGCGAAGGCCTCGTCGGCCACCCGTACGTGCAGGGCATCGCGGTCGGGGTCGGCATAGACCGCGACACTGCCCAGTCCCGCGTCACGGCAGGCGCGGGCGACCCGTACGGCGATCTCACCTCGGTTGGCGATCAGAACCTTCTGCACGGCGCGGACCTCCCTCCCACCAGCGCGACCCTATCGAGTCCGGTTCAGCGCACTTTTCTCTCGTCGGATGAAGGCGTCACCAGACGTCGCCATCTCGCCAGTCACACGCCAGCTCGCCGCCTTGTGGAAGCTGGGCGGTTCCCGGAAACAGATAAAGCGCGCCATCTTCGTCAGGAGTGCGCTTGATCCCGCTGGGTGACAAGACCGACGTTGTTCCGGTCCACAGCTGCCAGCCCCGTGCGGCGTAGAAGCCGTAGGCAGTCTCAGACGTGCTCAGTGCCCCGATCTCGTACGCGCTGCCGATGATCTCCTCGAGTGCGGCCATCACAGCTTGGCCATGTCCGTGCCCGCGATGCTCCGAGCTCACGCCGACGCTCTCGACATAGCCGGTACGCAGCGTCCGGCCGGCATGCATCAGCCGGCGCATGATCACGCAGCCGTGCCCGACGAGCGTGGACCCGTCCCAGACGAGGGCATGCATCCCGCCCAACCCGTGCTCG
>JACCTM010000304.1 GCA_013812385.1 Geodermatophilaceae bacterium
GGACCGACTGTGGGGGCCACTGCGCCGCCCGTGGCCGCCGAGGTTCCCCAGACCAAGCCGTACCCGGAGTACGACCAGCCGCGCTGAACCGACCCGCACACGCGGGGAGCACGGCAGCGCCGGTGACCTGGCAGCCGTTCCGACCCACCGTCCGCTGAACGTCCCGTCGAGCAGGGAGCCCTGATCCGGTGACCGGCCCGGCCAAACGCCGCTTCCGCGGCAACTTCGGGCGCTGGCGTCAGCGGGACAACGCCGAAGCGACGATGAGCCCGGTCTCGCATCTGCAGGAACTGCGCAACCGGCTGGTCAAGGCGTTCGTGTTCATCTTCGTCGCAGGCGTCGCAACGTTCATCTGGTACAACAACGGGCTGCTCGACTTCATCAAGGCGCCTTATTGCGACCTCCCCGAGACGCTTCGGTTCAGCGTCGAGGGCCAGGACTGCACGCTGATCGTCACCGATGTTCTGGGTGGCTTCCTGCTCCGGTTGAAGGTGGCCTTCATCGGCGGGATCATCCTGTCCTCGCCGTTCTGGCTCTACCAGCTGTGGGCCTTCGTGACGCCCGGGCTCAAACGCAACGAGAAGCGCTACACGGTGGTCTTCGTCGGCCTGTCGTCGTTGCTGTTCGCCGGCGGGACCGTGCTGGCCTACATCACCCTGCGCAACGGACTCAAGCTGCTTCTCGGCATTGCCGGCGAGGGCGTGACGCCTCTGCTCACGGCACCGGAGTACGTGAGCTTCGTCGTCCTGCTCCTGGTGGCATTCGGCATATCGTTCCAGGTGCCACTTGTCGCGCTGATGCTGAACTTTATCGGCGTCCTGTCCTATCAGCTGATGGCCAAGAGCCGGCGATGGGCGTTCTTCCTGACCCTGGTCTTCGCTGCCTTCATCACCCCCACGCAGGACCCGTTCACCATGCTGGCCATGGCGGGCCCGATGATCCTGCTTTTCGAGGCGGCGATCCAGGTGGCTCGGGTCCTGGATCGGCGACGGGCCAAGCGGGACGCGCTCACCGGCTTCCACGACATCGATGACGACGAGGCATCGCCCCTGGATGCCTCCCCGTCGAGGCTGGACGAGCAGCCCGTTCTCGAATCTCCGGCGCCGATCGATGAGCCGATCGTGACGGCGGATCGCCATGACGAGGAGCCGGACCCGAGCGCCGGACCGGCTCGGTAGCTCATGGCCGGCAAGGCCGACGTCACCCTGCTCGTCAACCCGCATGCCGGCCGTGGCAGGGCCGCAGCCACGGCGCATCAGGTGGCCGCACACCTCGGTGCTCGCGGCCTACGGGCCACAGTGTCGTCGGCTGAATCGGTGCCTGCCATGCGCGCCATCGCTGCCGAGGTGGTGCAGCACGGTGATACCGGCCTCATTGTCATCGGCGGCGACGGAATGATTCATCTGGCCATTCAGGAAATCGCCGAAACCTGCACCGCGCTCGGCATCGTTCCGGCCGGGACGGGTAATGATTTCGCCACCGCACTCGCCCTACCTGGCGACGTGCCCGCCGCGACAGCGGGCATCGCCGATGCTCTCGAGGCCGGCGAGCATCGCCGCGTGGACCTGGCGCGGTGCGGTCAGCGATGGTGGGCCAGCGTCCTGTGCGCTGGCTTCGACTCGGCAGTCAACGACCGCGCCAATCGAATGCGCTGGCCACATGGTCCCCGGCGCTACGATCTGGCACTGCTCGTGGAGCTCGCCAGGCTACGAGCCGTGCCGATAATCCTGGATCTGGATGGCCGAACCGTGAGCCTTGACGCCACCCTGGTAGCCGTCGGGAACACGTCGACCTACGGAGGCGGGATCCCGATCTGCCCCCGGGCCGACCCGAGCGACGGCTTGCTCGAGATCACCGTGGTCGGCCGGATCAGCCGGCGACAGTTGATCCGCGTCACCCCGACCCTGCGCCGCGGCGAGCACCTGGCTCATCCCGCGGTCCGCTCGTATCGAGCTCGCAGCATCTCCGTGCACTGCGCCGAGCCGGGGCTGATCACTGCCTACGCCGACGGGGAGCCGATCTCGGCCCTGCCCGTCACCGCGATCTGCCACCTCGGCGCTCTGCAGATCCTCCAGTCAGTAGCTGCGCAGCCGGGGTCATAACCTTGTGTCGTGGCCACCCATGCGGATAACCACGCCCAGGCGCGAAACCGGGCGGCCTACCCGCAGCTGACCGAGTTTGCTGCCGAGATCGGCTTCGAGCTCGACGCGTTTCAGATCGAAGGCTGTCATGCCCTCGAAGACGGGCACGGTGCCCTGATCGCCGCACCGACCGGCGCCGGCAAGACCGTGGTGGGGGAGTTCGCCGTACACCTAGCTCTGCACGCGGGCCGAAAGTGCTTCTACACCACGCCGATCAAGGCGTTGTCCAACCAGAAGTACAGCGACCTCGTCCGTCGGTACGGCCGCGACAAGGTGGGATTGCTCACCGGGGACCGGACCGAGAACGGCGACGCGCCGATCGTCGTGATGACCACCGAAGTCCTGCGCAACATGCTCTACACCGGCTCCGGTGCGTTGCTTGGCCTGGGCTTCGTCGTCATGGACGAGGTGCACTACCTGGCCGACCGTTTTCGTGGGGCGGTCTGGGAGGAGGTGATCATCCACCTGCCGGAGTCAGTGGCCCTGGTGTCGCTGTCGGCCACGGTCAGCAACGCCGAAGAGTTCGGTGCCTGGCTGGTCGCCGTACGAGGCGACACCGCGGTGGTGGTCAGCGACACCCGGCCCGTCCCGCTGTGGCAGCACATGATGGTCGGCACCCGACTGTTGGACCTGTTCGCGACCCGGAGACGCTCGGACGGTACGGGAACTCCGACGATGAATCCTCACCTCGAGCAGGCAGTACGCAACGCCCAGGCCAGGCTCTGGTCGACCGAGACATTAGGACGAGGCTCTGGCCGAGACCGCAACCGCACCGGTGGCTACGAGCGACGTCAACCGTGGCGCCCGCCGTACCGCGCCGATGTGCTGGCCCGACTCGACCGCGACGGCCTGCTGCCCGCCATCACTTTCATCTTCAGCCGGGCAAGTTGTGACGCCGCGGTGGTCCAGGTCCTGCGCAGTGGATTGCGACTGACCACCGAAGAGGAACGCGACCAGATCACCGCGATCGTTGACAAGCACTGCGCCGACCTACCGGATGACGATCTGGCGATCCTCGGCTATTGGGACTGGGTCGAGGCTCTGCGGGCCGGTATCGCAGCTCACCACGCGGGCCTCATTCCGGCCTTCAAGGAGACCGTGGAGGAGCTGTTCGTCCGGGGGCTGGTCAAGGCCGTCTTCGCGACGGAGACCCTTGCATTGGGCATCAACATGCCCGCCAGATCGGTCGTGTTGGAGCGGCTGACGAAATGGAACGGCGACCAGCACGCCCCACTGACCGCGGGGGAATACACCCAACTGACCGGGCGGGCCGGCCGGCGGGGGATCGACATCGACGGACACGCGGTCGTGCTGTGGTCACCGGAGGTCGACGCGGCGGGGGTCGGTGGGCTCGCGTCGACCCGCACATACCCCTTGCGGTCCTCGTTCACGCCGTCCTACAACATGGCCGCCAACCTCGTTGCTCAGCTCGGCCGGGCCGCTGCTCGTGATCTGTTGGGATCCTCCTTCGCCCAGTTCCAAGCCGACCGTGATGTCGTCGGCCTACAGCGGCGGCTCACTACGCATTCGAAATCCCTTGCCGAATTCGCGGCGGCGATGACCTGCGATCTCGGAGATTTCACCACCTACGAAGACCTGCGGATGGAGTTGAGCCGGCGCGAGGCCGAGTTGTCCCGCGTGGGGGACCGCCAGCGGCGCGGCGATGCCATCCAGGCGCTGGAGCAGCTACGGGTCGGGGACGTGATCCGCGTACCGCACGGCCGACGACAAGGTCTGGCCGTAGTCCTCGATCCCGGCCTGTCGCCACTGTCCGATCCGCGCCCGCTCGTCCTGACCGAGCAGCGTTGGGCCGGGCGGTTGAGCGGCACCGACTTCCCTGTTCCTGCGCAGCCATTGGCCCGGATCAGGGTGCCCAAGAACTTCAATTACCGCAGTCCGGTCGCCCGCCGTGATCTCGCCTCCAGGCTGCGGACCGCACGAACCGAATCCGATCTCGGCCCTCGCCAGGTCAGCACCCGACGTCGCCGAGCCGCCGCAGAGGATGCCGAGATCGCTCGGCTTCGCGCTGACTTGCGTGCCCATCCGAGCCATCAGTGCCCCGCCCGGGAGGAACACGCTCGCTGGGCTCGGCGCTGGAGTCAGCTCAGCCGGGAGACCGAGGCCCTGCGTGCTCGGATCGAGGAGCGCACCGGTTCGATCGCCCGATCCTTCGACCGGATCTGTGCCCTTCTCGAGCACCTGGGCTACCTGACCGGTAAACCACCACCCGAGGCGCTGTCGGAGGCGGGCCGCGGGCTGACCCGAATCTGGAGCGAGACAGATCTGGCCACCGCGGAGTGCCTGCGCGACGGAGTCTTCGACGGTCTCAGGCCGGCCGAACTCGCTGCGTGCGTCTCGGCCCTGGTCTACGAGGCACGCCGAGACGCACTGGCCGTCTGGTCCCCGCCGTCCCCCCTCGTCGGTGAGCGTCTGGCCGACGTAGAAGAGGTCGCCGGTCGATTACGCGCGTTGGAGTCGGAGTACGGGCTGTCGCTGACCCGCGAGCTGGATCCGGGCTTCGCTGGTGCCGCGCTTCGGTGGGCCCGTGGGGAGTCACTGGACCGGGTTCTGCGCGCGGCCCGGGATGAGGGCACCGAGCTCACCGGTGGCGACTTCGTCCGCTGGACCCGCCAGCTCATCGACCTTCTCGGCCAACTTGCCAGGGTCGGCGATCTGTCCGACCGGGGTTCGTCAGCGGGCGCAACTGAGCGCGGCGTCGCCGGGGTGGCAGCGCGGGCAGTGACGGCTTTGCGTCGTGGCGTCGTCGAAGCGGGAGATCCTTCGGTAGTACACAATGTGTGAGCCTTCTTCACCACCATCACCACCGGTCCCGATCCGATCAGAGGAGCACCGATGACCAACCCACCCCAGGGCGGTGGCGAGCAGCCGCACGGATCCTCGGATTCCGAGCAGCCGGCTACCGACGGTCGGCAATCGGGGTGGGGTCAACCGACGCCGGACGCGCAGTCGAGGACTTCCGACCGCCCGGAGCACACCGAACCATCCGCGCCCTCGACCGAGGGACAGTCCGCCTCAGGCTGGGGCCAACCGCCCGCGCCCTCGACCTCGCAGTCATCCGCAACCGCCGGACAATCCTCGGGCTGGGGACCGCCGCCGGGGTCGCCGAGCCAGTACAACCCCGGCACACCGCAGGCTCAGCGGTCCTCGTCTGGCTGGGGTCAGCCGGCCACTCCTGATCAACCGGGCCCCACCAGCTGGGGAGCCTCCGCCGCAGACGCAGCTAGGGGTGGGTCGCCGACCGGTTATTCCGGAACTGCCGCCCCCACGCAGCAGTTCAGCACCAGCGGTTCCGGCCCGCAGGGCCCGTCGACCAGTACGTACGGCAGCCAGTACCCCGCGCAGCAGTACGGCGGGCAGTCATCGGCATCCGGATTCGGCGCAACGGCGAGCCCGGGTGTCGGCAGCTACGGGCAGCCGGCACAGCAGTACGGCAGTCCGGCTGCCTACGGCGCTCCGCAGGGACAGCCCGGATACGCTCCGCCGCCGGTCAGCAGCCCGCTGGGACAACAGCAGGCATATGGCGGTCAGCCGATGTACGGGGCCCCACAGCAGGGCGGCTATCCCGGTCAGGGACCGGGCCACGGTTATGGCAGCGGCTACCCGAGCGCACCGCCCAAGAAGCGCAATACCGGTCTGCTGGTCTCCCTGGCGATAGCCGCGGTAGTCCTGATCGCGCTGGCCATAGTGCTCCCGATGTATGTGCTCAATAAGACCCTGCTCGACCAGGGGGCCGTCCAACGCGATGTTGCGGTTCAGTTCGAGGACCAGGAAGGCGTCAGCGTCGAACTCGACTGTCCCTCCGACATGGAGGTCGAGGTCAGCCAGACCTACGAGTGCACAGGCACGACCGCCGATTCCGAAGACGTCACCCTGGTCATCGAGATCACCGACGAGAACGGCAACTACACCTGGCAGGAAAAGCAGTAACTCGATCTCACCGCCAGCCCAGTGCCTCCCGCAATCTGTTGACCGCTGATTGCAACCCCCACCGCGTGGCGAGTTCGGCGAGCCGCTCGGGGTCGGCGGCCGTGCTCGGGAGTGACGCTGTCACGACAGGCAACGGGCAGTCCCGGCGTACCAGGACTACGTCGGGAGCCACGGAGAGGTAGTCCACTGCGGCGGCCAGCTTGCGCAGCACACCGGCGGTGAGCGCGCCGGTGGGAATGGCCCGACCGCGAGCTGCAGCGATGATGCCGTCGACGGAGCCATGAGCGAGGATGAGCGCCGCCGCGGTCTTGTCGCCGATTCCCTTGACTCCTGGTAAACCATCACTCGGATCACCGCGCAGAACTGCGTAATCGGCGTAGGCCTGACCGGGGATGCCGTACTTCGCGGTGATCCAGGCCTCGTCGACGGTCTCCAGGTTGCCCAGGCCCTTGGCCGTGTAGAGGACTCGGATCGGCTGGTCGTCACGGACGAGTTGGAAGAGGTCCCGATCGCCGGTGACGACATCGACCGCGCCTGTGGCTTGCGTGGCCAGCGTGCCGATCACATCATCGGCCTCGAATCCGGGGGAGCCCAGCCGGCAGATTCCTGCGGCTGCCAACAGATCGGCGATGATCGGCACCTGGTGGCCCAGTCCATCGGGGGTGTCACCGAGTTCGGGCTCGTCCTGCACGACCCGATGAGCCTTGTACGACGGGATTGCCTCGACCCGGAATGCCGGTCGCCAGTCGTCGTCCCAGCAGGCGACCAGCTCGGTGGGACGACGGGTCCGTACCAGAGTCGCGATCGCGTCGAGGAACCCCCGGGCCGCGTTCACCGGGATCCCGTCCGGTGAGACGACCGTGTCGGGCACTCCGTAGAACGTCCGGAAATACAGGCTGGCCGAGTCCAGCAGCATCAAACTCACCGGGCCAGACTGCCAGAGAAGTCGACGATCCCCGGCCCTGGTCAGCGGCGTCCACCGCGGCCGGCGATTAGGCTTCCGGGATGCCCACGACGCACGCGCCGACCGCGGATCGACTGGATCGGGCGCAGCGGGCGGTGGCTGAGGCTGGCTGGCAGGCTCTGCTGGTCTCAGCCGGTACGGACATGCGCTACCTGACCGGATACAACGCCCATGCCTCGGAGCGGCTGACCTGCCTCGTCGTCCCAGCGCAGGGCGCGCCCCTTCTGGTCGTACCTGTGCTGGAGGCGCCGATGGTCGAGGCCGCAGGCACCACCACCGCCCTGCATGCCTGGTCCGAGACCGACGACCCCTTCGCGGTGGTGGCCGCGCACCTGCGAGAGATCGGCGCACCGGGCACGGTGGGTATCGGCAACCGGATGTGGGCCGAGCATGTTCGCCAACTCACGTCGGCGACCGAGGCCACCTGGGAGCTGGCCGGGCCGCTGATGGCCCAGCTGCGCATGCGCAAGGACGACGCCGAGGCAGCCGCCCTGCTGCGAGCCGGTCAGGCCATCGACCGGGTACACGCGAGGATGGCCGAGTGGCTGCTGCCCGGGCGGAACGAACGCGAGGTGGGCAAGGACATCGCTGAGGCAATCGTCGCGGAGGGCCATGAGCATGCCGAGTTCATCATCGTCGGCTCCGGACCGAACGCCGCCAGTCCGCACCACCTGCTCTCCGATCGGGTCATCGGAGCAGGAGACATGGTGGTGGTGGACATCGGCGGGGTCACCGAGGATGGATACTGCTCTGACTCGACGCGGACCTACCTCGTCGGCGGTCAGCCCACAACCGAAATGCTCGATTTTTACGCCGTCCTTCAGGCCGCCCAGGACGCGGCCTGCCTTGCCGTCACACCCGGAGTGACCGCCGAGGCAGTGGACGCCACTGCCAGGGAGATCATCGCCGAGGCGGGCTACGGCCCGAACTTCATCCATCGCACCGGCCATGGCATCGGTCTCGATGTCCACGAGGATCCCTACATCGTGTCCGGCAACGACCTCCCGCTCGAGCCGGGAATGGCCTTCTCCGTCGAGCCAGGTATCTACTTCGCCGGGCGCTTCGGTGCGCGGATCGAGGACATCGTGATCTGTACCGCCGACGGCGTAGCGCGACTCAACGTCGGCACCCGCGATCTCGTGACCTTGGGCTCCTGAGATGCCGGGAATCCGCGCTCTGCCCAGCGACGAGGCCCGGGCCCTGCTTGACTTGACCGTCGATTTGGCCGACCGGGAACTCCGTCCCCGAGTCGTGGCCGACGAGAAGGCCGCTCATTTCCCACGGGACGTGTTTTCCGTCCTCGGAGGGGCCGGGCTGCTCGGACTGCCCTATCCGGAGGAGTACGGCGGGGGCGCCCAGCCCTACGAGGTCTACCTGCAGGTCGTCGAGGAACTCGCCAACGCCTGGCTCGCCGTCGGCCTCGGGGTCAGCGTGCACACGTTGTCAGCCTTCCCGGTTGCCGCGTTCGGCACCGACCAGCAGCGGCGGGAGTTCCTGCCGGGCATGGTCGGTGGCGACCTGCTGGGGGCGTACTGCCTGTCCGAGACCTCCTCGGGCAGCGACGCCGCAGCGTTGCTGACCAGCGCCGCGCGAGACGGCGACGACTACCGCGTCCGCGGCACAAAGGCGTGGGTCACCCACGGGGGCGTCGCCGACTACTACAACGTCTTCCTCCGTACCGGTGGTCCGGGCGCCGGCGGCATCTCGACCCTGCTGGTCGACGCGGGCACGCCCGGGATGACGCCGCAGGCCGCCGAGCACAAGATGGGCATGTCCTCCTCGCCGACGGCACAGATCGTGTTCGACGACGCCGCCGTACCCGTTGCTCGGCTCATCGGCGACGAGGGCGAAGGGTTCCGAATTGCGCTGGCGGCCTTGGACGGTGGACGGCTGGGAATCGCGGCGTGCGCAGTGGGCGTGGCCCAGGCCGCACTTGATTACGCGGTCGCCTATGCGCGGGAACGCAAACAGTTCGGTCGGTCGATTCTCGACTTCCAGGGTCTGTCCTTCCTCCTGGCCGACCTGGCCACCCAGGTGGCTGCCGCCCGGGCGCTGTACCTCGACGCCGCCCGTCGCCGCGACGCCGGGCAGCCGTACGGCCCGCATGCGGCGATGGCCAAGCTCTTTGCCACCGACATGGTCATGCGAGTCACGACCGACGCCGTGCAGGTGCTCGGTGGGGCCGGCTATGTCGAGGACCATCCGACCGAGCGATGGATGCGGGAGGCCAAGGTCCTGCAGATTGTGGAGGGCACCAACCAGGTTCAGCGACTGGTGATCGCACGCTCCCTGGCCGGCCCGAGACAGGCCACGAGCAGCGGCCGCGCATGACCGACGCGCAGAAGGTGGACCGCGAGCTGCTCGCGGCCTTGATCCGCGACGGCCGGACAAGCCTCACCGATCTGGCCGAGCGGGTGGGCCTGTCGGTCTCAGCCGTGCACCAGAGGGTGCGCCGTCTGGAGAAGCAGGGGTTGATCACCGGGTACGTCGCCCATGTCCGTCCTGACCTGGTCGGGCTGCCGCTGACCGCGTTCGTGTCCATCACTCCGACCGATCACGCGGCTCCCGACGACGCGCCGGAACGGCTGGCCCACCTCGAGGCGATCGAGGCGTGTCACTCGGTCGCGGGGGAGGAGAGCTACATCCTCAAGGTACGAGTGGCCAGTCCGGAGAAATTGGAGTTGCTGCTGCAGGAGATCCGGGCCGCGGCCGGCGTGTCCACCCGTACGACGGTCGTGCTGTCCACGCCGTACGAACACCGGCCTCTGCCCCTGTGAGCGAGCATCGAGCGAGGAGCGCAGCGAACAGCCGGCCGGAGACCGTGATGACATCGTGAGGGCTGCGACCGTTGTCGGTGAGGAACTGGCCGGGCCACAAGTCTCTGCCGAGCGGGTGGTGTTCAGCTTCTCCGATCCCGATCGGGTGCTGTCCGGTGTACGGCTGGCACCAGGGTTGTCCACGTCGACGCCACTGGACTTCCGACGCACTAGCACTGGCTGGGGGCTGAACTTCCTCCGGCCACCGGTACAGCGGATGGAGTACAAACTCACCCTCGCCCACGCCCACGGCGGCTACGAGGACATCATCGACCCGACAAATCCGCTGACCGCGCCGGGTGCCTTCGGGGACAAATCGGTCATCTTGTTTCCGGGATACGTCGAGCCGACCTGGCTGAGCGCACCGGCCGTGGCTGGAGACCACACAACACTCAGCGTGCCGGCCCGAGGGCTCGGCGGATCGGTCGACGCGCTGCTGTGGTCGCCGGAGGGTTCGTCGCCGGAGGAGCCGATGCCGCTGCTCGTCGCGCATGACGGCCCTGAGTACGAGCGGATGGCCGGCCTGACCCGGTTCGTCGGGGCGCTGATCACCACGGAGAGGGTTCGGGCCTTCCGGGTGGCTCTGGTTGCGCCGGGGTCACGCAACGAGTGGTACTCGGCCAAGAACGCCTACGCCCGTGCGCTGGTCGACGGTGTCCTGCCGGAGATCGCTGACCTCGTGAGAGTGCAGGACCGCGTGGTCGGCATCGGCTCGAGTTTGGGAGCACTGGCGATGCTGCATGCACACCGTCTGTACCCCAATGCTTTTGGTGGCCTGTTTCTGCAATCCGGTTCGTTCTTCGACAGCCGCCTAGACCCTCAGGAACGCAACTTTTCCCGGTTCGTCCGACTGACCCAGTTCGTGCTTACCACCCGGCGGCCGGCGGCCGATCCGCATCCGATCCCGGTCGTGCTGACCTGCGGTGCGGCTGAGGAGAATCTCGGCAACAATCGGCAGATGACCGGGGCTCTTCTGGCCCAGGGGTATCCCGCTCGGATGGTCGAGGTCGCTGACGCGCACAATTTCATCGCCTGGCGGGATGCTCTCGATCCGGCGCTCACCGATCTGCTCACGACCGTGTGGCCACCCGGATGACCCGTCGAGTCGAAGTGCAGGTGCCGGCTCCGTTGCTCGGCGGCTCGGGAACGTTGGTGGTGCACGGCCATTACGGCAGACCGTTCCTCGTTTTCGCCTCAGAGCAGGGTCGTGCGGTCGATTTCGAGAACAACGGCATGGTCGATGCCGTACAAGACTTGCTCGATGCCGGCCGGGCGAAGTTGTTCTGCGTTGATGCCCATGATGCGGCCACCTGGTCCAACGATGACATTCCGCTCGAAGAGCGAGCCCGCCGACACCAGGAGTTCGAATCCTGGATCGTGCATGAGGTCGTGCCGCTGATCGACTCCGATTGTGGTGGGCGCCAAGACATGGCCACGGTCGGGGCCTCGATGGGCGCCTTCCATGCTGTCCTGTTCGCCCTCCGCAGGGCGGATCTGTTTCCGCTGGCCATCGGGCTGTCGGGCAACTACGACCCGTCGTCATGGAACGCCTGGGGTGAGCGGGGGAGCGCCGCGTACTTCCACAACCCCACCGATTTCGTTCCGCATCTCGACGGCGAGCACCTGGACTGGCTGCGGTCGCGGCTATCCGTGCAACTGGTCGTCGGCCAAGGCCAGTGGGAGGACACCACCGGCTCGTTGCCCTCGACGCGGCACATCGCAGGTCTGCTGCAGAACAAGCGTATTCGCTGTGAGATAGACGAATGGGGACACGACGTCCCGCACGACTGGCCATCTTGGCGGCGTCAGTTCGCCCACCACCTCCCGCGCTTCTGCTGACTCTGCGGAAGCCGGCCGATGTTGCGCAGCTGGAGGAGACACTCGACGTGCTGCGCGTCAGCACCGTCGCGACGCCCCGGCCCTGTTCGGTCAGTCATGGCAGGGTGTGCAGCCATAACCGCTTCACCGGTGCTAATGTGCAGATCATGCCTGCAATCACGATTCGAGACGTCACGGCGGCGACTCGGGACGAACTCGCCTCGCGCGCCGCTCGAAAGGGCCAGTCGCTCCAGCAGTTCTTGCGGGGCGAGCTGGAGGCGATGGCAGAGCGTCCGGATCGAGCGGCGGTTCTGGAAAGGATCCGAAAGCGCAAGGATGCCACCGGCTCCCGATTGTCGGCCAAAGAAATCCTGGCTGAACTGGACGCCGACCGTCGGTGAGTCAGCTCCCCCCGAGTGTGGTCGTGGACGCGTCCGTAGTGGTCTCGTCACTGATCGACGGTGGCAAACTCGGACGTTGGGCCGAGGACCTGTTGACAGTCGAGACGCTCCACGCGCCGCACGTGCTCCCCGCCGAAGTTGCCAACGTCCTACGTCGAGCGCTGCGCCGTGGCGTCGTCGACCAGACCGTTGTCGCCCAAGCCTGGGCGGATCTCGAGGATCTGGGCCTTGTGCTCTACGACTTCCTTCCGTTCCGGCGCAGAGCCTGGGAACTACGCGAGAACGTGAGCAGCTATGACGCTTGGTACATCGCTCTGGCAGAGGCGCTCGACGCTCCGTTGGCCACTCTGGATCGGCGGCTGGAACGCGCGCCGGGCATTCGCTGCCAGATCCTGTCCGCAGAGTGCGGTTGACTCCTGCGGCAGCCACGCACCTGGCAGCGTAACCGCACACACGTGTGCCGCTTCGACAACTAAGGAGGGGTGTTGGTGGGCCAGCTTGACACCAAGCACCTGATCGGCCTGTTGCTCGGTGCGGAGGAGGACTGGCCGCGGGCATTCGAAGAACTCCTTGCCCGGGTTGGCCCGATCCGTACCAC
>JACCTM010000317.1 GCA_013812385.1 Geodermatophilaceae bacterium
CGGCTTGTCCAAACCCCATGTTTGTACGAGTTCGGAGAGCACGTCGCCGTGCACCCGGATGGACACCTCCTGCTGCACATGTCGTTGCGACTGGCCGTACCCGAGCAGGTCGAACACGTAGACCGTGCACTGCTCGGCCAGCAGGGGTGCGACGTTTCGCCACAGCACCGATCGGCTGGGTGTGCCGTGCACGAGAACCAAGGGTGGGCCGGAGCCCAGCCTGTCCCAGGCGATCTGGCCGCGACTGGTCGCCAGGCGCTGGCTCAGCGTCCAAGCGTTCGGGTCATCTGACATCGGCGGTCTCGCATCCATTGCTTGCCTCGATCCGAGCCAGCATCGTGCGGGTGCTCTCGTCCACGGCTTGGGGACGGTCTGCGCCCGGCCGAAAACGGGTTGGCCGAAACGGGTCCAGACGATGCTGGCGATCGCCGGTGAGTTCCCTGGCGGCCAGGACGCCCAGAATGGGCGCTAGGTGTATGGCGCTGTGCGACACCACCGTGTACAGGTTGGCCACCTCCGAAGGGAAGCCGACGATTGGCAGGCCGTCCGGCGGGACGGGCCGGAGTCCGACACGAGAGGCTTCCACGGTCGCCTGCGAAAGCATCGGTATCAGAGTCCCGGCTCGCCGTAGCAACTCCTCGGCAAGGGCGCGTCGACGAGAGGCCGGCGTGTCTTCGAGTTCGCGGTCGATGAGCCACGAATGCAGCATCACCCTGCCGCCCAGGTGCGGCCGCGCGTTGAGGTCCGGAGCGGCGAGGATCGTCTGCAGCCCGGTGTGCACGGGTGTCGTGATGGCCACCATGCCGGCGATCTGTCGAACTGAGAGTTCGGCACCGGCAAGTGCAGCGATCCCAGCGGCTTGCGGACCGGCGCAGTTGACGACCACGTCGGCGGTGAGCCGCTGGCCGCTGGCTGTGCAAACCTCGGTGATCCGGCCGTCGTCCACGGTCATGCCGATCACCGAATCGTTCACGTGCACCGAGGCACCCTGACGTTTCGCGCGCCGGAGGAGAGCCCGGACGAACGCCGGTGGGTCGTACCATCCCCCCTCGGGGTAGAACGCGACTTCGGTCGGCTCTTCGTCTGATCCCTGCGGTGGCATCGCGAGCGCCGGCTCGACCGCACGCACCCGTTGCGGCGCCAACCACTCCGCGGGATAGCCGCACCTGTGCAGCCGGCGGATGCGCTCCCGCAACCGCTGCCGGTCGGCCTGGGTTTCCTCCCATTCCAGTGTGGCGGTGGGGTGCACCCAGGCCTGGTCAGCATCCGCACGCTGGAGCCTGGCGTGTTCGGCGACACTGGCCAGAGCCAGATCGAAAAGCGCGGGGGGCGTTTTCACCCGGGTTATATCAACCGCGAACGTGGCAGCCGAGCATCCGGCAGCGACCTGGCCACCTTCGAGGACGACGACCTGCGCGCCTGCAACGGTCAGGGCATGAGCGGTTGCGGCTCCCACCACGCCCGCGCCGATCACGATCGCGTACGGCATGTAGTTCAGTGAACTGCCTAGCATCGATCACGTGCAACAGATCGCCCGGGTCGTCTCCCGATGTCAGGATCGACATCCGTCAGATGGATACCGCGGATCAGCTGGCCTCGCTTCAGGACCGCCGCCTCGACATCGGTTTCATCCGGTCCGCACCGGCCACGCGCGCGGGAAACCCCATGCTGCACAGCGTCCGTGTCGTGCGCGCTGCCCCAGCAGTGCCACATGAATAGGTTTGGGCTCGCGCTGGCCGGTCATTGAAGAGTCGTCTGCGACACTCGTCGGAGTGCGAGGAGAGCCCAAGCCTCGTGAACATCGGTGTCCATTGGGTCGAAACAGTTGGTGACGACATGACAACGAAGCAACGGCAGGCTAGGAATCCCGTGCTCGTCGACGGCGGCCGCGAGCGCACGATGCGCGCGGCGTACGAGCTGTTCAGTCGTGGGGGTACGCGCACCATCGGTGTGGACGCGGTCGTGGCCCGGGCGGCCGTGGCCAAGATGACGCTCTATCGGCACTTCCCCTCCAAGGAAGACCTGGTACTGGCCTTTTTGGAGCGCCGTGAACAGCTCTGGACCCGGCAGTGGCTGGGCGAAGAGGTGGTCCGCCGCGAGACCGACCCGGCAAGGCGGCTGCTGGCCATCTTCGACGTCTTCCACGAGTGGTTCCAGACCCCGGAATTCGAGGGGTGCACGTTCATCCAGGTCCTGCTCGAACACACCGACGTGACCAATCCCGTTCGGCTGGCCACGGTCGCCAACCTGGAGAACATTCGCGGCTTTCTGCGCGAACTCGGCGCAGCCGCCGGGATCGCCGACACCGATGCCTTTGCCCGTCAGTGGCACATCCTGATGAAGGGCTCGATCATCTCGGCTCTGGAAGGTGACACCCAGGCAGCCACGCGCGCCAAGGAGATGGGGGTCCTGGTACTACAACACCGCGGCATCAGCGTCTGATCCGCGGTGTTGTAGTACCAGCGCCGTAGTTCCGGTGCCGGACTGCTTTTCTGGGGCTAAGGCCTAGGAGATACCCAGCTTCTCGGCGGCCATCTGGGTGCCCTTGACCCGGTTCGTGATCTTCTGGAAGGCCACGTCACGCGCATAGTCCGGTGAACCGTGGTTGGGCTTCTCATCGATGCTGAACGGTGAGAACCCACAGTCGTCGGTCGATCCCAGTTGTTGCTTGTCGATGTGATTGGCCGCCGCGACCAAGTGGTCGCACACCTCCTCGGCCGATTCGACCCGTGGGTTACCCGGATTGATCACGCCGATGTAGGCCATCTGGGTCACGCCATCGGCATCATCGCGAATGTTCTCACCGATCGTCTTGTGCACCGTGGGCTTGTCCCGCTCGCTGGCGAGCTGGATCAGGAAGTACCCGGCATTGATCTTGAACATGCTCGGCAGCAGGTCGTTGTAGGGGACATCGGCGCTATGGACCGAGTCCCGGTCACCACCGGGGCACGTGTGGATGCCGATCCTGGCCCGTTCTTCGGCCGAGAACCGGCTCAGGACGTTGTTGTTCAGCTCGATGAAGTGCGGGAGCAGGCCGGCGCCGGTCCACGGGTTACGGGGATCTGCCCGCGTCGCCAGCCGGCCCTCGGTGAAGTCGATAGAGACCCGAGCGGCACCGGCATCAAAGGCCTGCCGGATGTCCTTCTCGGTTTCGTTGCAGACATCTGCCTCGAACTGATCGCGGGAGTAGTCGGAGATCTCGTCCTTGAGCGGGTAGAGCAGGGCCAGCATGGACGGCGCGATGACTGCCTGCTTGAGCGGTGTGCTGGTCATCCCCAGCGACTTCTGCAAGGTCTCTGCGGCGTAAGTCTTGTACTTGAAGGGGCCGTGCGTCAGACGAGGCAGCTGGCGGCCGTGGCCGTCGGCGAAGATCGCGAAGAATTGGCCGCCTTCACCGGACAGTGTGTCGACGAGTCCGGTTCCGGCCAGGGTGTCGGTGATCGGATAGGTCGCGAAGCTGGACCAGCGCTGCTCACCGTCGGAGATGATCGGCGCGCCAGTTGCGGCACCACGGTCGAGGGAGTCCTGAACTGCTTCTTCCTGAAGCGACTCGAGTTCTTCCTTGCTCGTCGTGCCGGCGTCATATCCTGCGTAGGCCTCCTGCAGCTTGGACGGGCGGGGGAGGGAGCCGACCGGCTCGGTGGGAATTCCGGTGGCAGTTCTCGGGTCGTATTCGGTCATGTAGCGCACTCCTTATATAGACCGGTCTGTCTCACGGCGGAAATCGGAGCGTAGCCTTGCAGTAACAAGTGGGCAACGGCTCCGAGGCGACTTAAGCTCGTGCTGCGATGCAATTCAGCTGTTCTGGGGGTGGAGCATGCTCTCGGACGACCCGCGCTCTCGGCTGCGACGCCGCTTTGCCGAGCAGATCGTGGTGTGTGACGGCGCCATGGGCACGATGTTGCATTCCACCGGCGTACCGCTGGATCGGTCCTTGTGTGAACTCAATGTCACCCAGCCCGGGCTGGTCCGCGACCTGCACGCCGCCTACGTCTCGGCCGGTGCCGACATCATCCAGACCAACACCTTCGACGCCAACCGTTTGCGGCTGTCCCGAGTGGGCTTGGAGGACAGCGTCGTGGAACTCAATATCGCCGGCGCCCGACTGGCCCGCGAGGCGGTCAAGGACAGTGACCGTACGGTCCTGGTCGCCGGGTCGGTGGGTCCGGCCAACAGTGCGACGGCCCTGAGCCGGATTCCGTCGGGCATGCGTGCCGAGGTGCTCCGGGAGCAGATCGCCGGACTCGTCGACTGGGTGGATCTGTTGATCCTGGAGACCTTCGGCGATCTCGACTCTCTGGTTCAGGCAGTCGAGGTGGCTCTGGAGGAGACCGACCTACCGATCATTGCGCAGCTGACCTTCGGCGACGACGGCCGGACTCTGCGCGGTGAGGACCCGGCTGCCGTTGTCGCGGTCCTGGATCGGATGGACCTTGCGGCCATCGGTGCCAACTGCACCGTAGGGCCGGCGGCCCTGCAGGATGTGATCGCCGAACTGGCGGCCGCATCATGTTCGCCGGTCACTGTGCAGCCCAATGCCGGTACGCCATACCGCCTGGGACGTCAGGTCCGTTACGTACACAACACCGCTTACTTCGCTGGGGCAGCTGCTGAGTTCGTCGCAAACGGCGCCTCGATCGTCGGAGGCTGCTGCGGTACGACACCGGCCCACACCCGTGCCATTGCCAAGGCCGTCTCGGGGCTCGTGCCCACTGGCCGGGTGCAGCCGCTGACACCGGCCTACCCGCAGCCGGCGGCCGCGCGGTCGACCGTTGCAGGAACCGCACCCGATCGGCCCACCTGGCCACAGGACCGCGGATTCGTGATCATCGCCGGGCTCGGCGCGCCTCAGGGTCCGGATGTGGGCGGTTTCGTCGAGCAGGCACGCGAGTTGAAGGCTGCCGGAGCGACGGTACTGGCGATCACCGAGCCCGCACCGCCGGCCACCCGTGTCGGTCCGGTTGCGGCCGCTGTCGTGCTGCACGAGCGGGTCGATGCCGAGGTGCTGCTGCCGGCCGAGACGGCCGACCGGACGCTCCCGGCGCTACAGGCTGATCTGCTCGGTGCCCATGCGCTCGGACTGCGCATGGTGGTCTGCCGTACCGGCTCGCCCAGGGTCGCCGGCGACTATCCCGACGCAGCGCTGCCTTGGGATGTCGACTCGGTACGGCTCATCGCTGCCCTGCGTGGTCTCAACGAGGGTGAGGACTGGCGAGGTGTTGCGACCCGTGAGCGCACGCAGTTCGTGATCGGCGCCTCGATCAGCACCGCAGCGGCCGATCTGAACCGCGAGGTCGAGCGCGCGGAGGCCAAGGCCCAGGCCGGTGCACACTTCCTGATCACCGACGCCATCTACGACGCCGACGAGGCGATCATGCTGCTGGCCGCTCTGCCCGCCCGCGGGATCGACATTCCGGTGATCGCCTCGATCGCCCCGTTCGCGAGCTTCCGTACCCTGGAGCGGCTGCGAAACGAGGTGCCCCAGATGTCCGTGCCTCCCGCTTCGATCCGGGGGCCAGGTCGTCCAGGCGACGCGCGCAGCGACGTCGTCGAGGCTTCGATAGCGCTGATCGAGAAGCTGCGCGGGTTGGTCTGCGGCGTCCTCGTACACGTACCGCGCGCATCCCAACAACCAGCCGTCGAGCTGCTGAGCCGGCTCTGCGAGTTCAGGGTTCGAGGGTGACCCGGGCCCGGCCGGGCTCGCGCCCGATGCGGCTCGCACCTCCCGCGCGGGAGTTGCCGGCACCCACTTCCGAACTGGCCGAAGCACTGACTGGGCTATCCCGGCAGAACTCGGTCTACCGGCGCACCATCGCGGTCTGCGACCAGCTTGCCGATACCGCTCTCAAGGGGGTGAACCCGGCCGAGCTGACCCGCGTCTTCGCCGATCTGGTCGGAAAGCGAATTGTCTTGATGGATCCCGCTTTCCGATCTCGGGCTCAATCCGGGGGAGACGGGGAGCTTCCGGACCTGACGTGGGATCGCGGCGATCCAAGCGTGGATCGGTTGCTCACCGCCCTGCGCGCTCAGCGGCGGCCGCTGCGGGTTCCATCGGTTCCCGGATCGTCGTTGGCGCTCGGCTGCCTGGTGACACCGATCGTCATCGGCGAGGACACCCTTGGCTACCTGCTCGTGCTCGAGGAGGATGGGGACGCCCAACCCGACGACGTGGATCTGCTGACGGCTACCTATGCCGCGACCCTTTTCGCCCTCACCTTGGCCCATGAGCGGACCAGCACCGAACTCGGGCTGCGCTACCTGCGCACCATCGTGGATGCGCTGGTCTCGGGGCTCTTCCTGGATGCCGCGGACGCACGGGAGCGGGCTCGGTCCTTGGGGCTGGCCGACTCGGCGGGCTACCGGATCTGTGTCGTACGCCGGCATGGTGCGCCGCCGCTCGGCACGGGTGACCGGGATGTCGCTGCGCTCCTCGCCTGCTTGGACACGCGACTTCCCGAGGCAAAGGCGACGGTGCGGGACTTCGGTGTGGTCGCGATCGTCCCGGATCTCGGTGGGGGCAGCGCGGCGGCCACGGATCCCCCCACAGACGGTTGCGCGCACGTGGTGCGTGAGATCTGGCAGGACCTGGCCTTCGACTCGGCCTGGACCTGCGGCCTGAGTGACCGGCTCGACCGCGCCGAACTCGCACCGCTGGGTTTCGGGCAGGCCGAACAAGCGGTCGAGCTCGGAGTGCGACTGGGCCGGGGCGGCCAGCTGATCGACTACCGCAACCTGGGGATCTACCGCCTGCTCCTGCGGATCGCCGACCTCGGAGAGCTGTGGCGCTTCGCCGACGAGGTCCTCGGACCGCTGATCAACTACGACGCCGCACACGGTGGCGATCTGGTCACGACTCTGTCGGTCTACCTCCGCAACCAGAGCAGCCCCAAGCAGACCGCGCGCGCTCTGCGGGTGCATCCGAATACTGTCGCCTACCGGGCGCAGCGGATCGAGAAGATCACCGGACTGGATCTCACCGATGCCGACGACCGGCTGCTGGCTCAGGTGGCGCTGACGATCGTGGCCGCCCATGTCGGCCGGGCCTCCAGCACCTAGGAATCAGCGCGCGGTCGGTGGTGTTGCTGCATGTGTGAACGGACTCAGAACTGCCCCCACCGGCCGCCGCGCCGCGCATCGACCGCCCGGCCGCCCGCAGAGTGGCCGCGTATCCTCGTCGCGCCGGGGTTCAGTGCCCGCAGGCGCGTCCGGGAGAGGATCGTTGGTGGCTGAGGAAACCCGTGCAGAACGCGACGCTCGGTTCGAGCGTGATGCCCTGCCCTTCCTCGACCAGCTCTATCCCGCCGCCCTGCGGATGACGCGTAACCCGGCCGATGCCGAAGACCTTGTCCAAGAAACTTTTGCCAAGGCGTACGGGGCCTTCCATCAGTTCTCCGAGGGTACGAATCTCAAGGCCTGGCTCTACCGGATCTTGACGAACGCCTACATCAACACCTATCGCAAGAAGCAACGCCAGCCACAACAGAACTCCGTCGAGCAGGTCGAGGACTGGCAGCTCTATGCCGCCGAACAGCACACCTCCACCGGCCTGCGCTCGGCCGAGATGGAAGCCTTGGACCGCCTTCCGGACAGCGATGTGAAGGAGGCCCTGCAGGCGCTGCCTGAGGACTTCCGCCTCGCTGTCTACCTCGCCGACGTCGAGGGCTTCTCCTACAAGGAGATCGCCGAGATCATGGGAACCCCTATCGGTACCGTCATGTCCCGCCTGCACCGCGGTCGCCGTGGCCTGCAGGGGATGCTCGCCTCCTACGCTGCCGACCGGGGCATGGTGCGCGCCGGCACGGGAGGTGAGCAGGCGTGAGCTGCGGAAATCACCATGACGTGCCGTGCTCGGAAGTGCTGGCCGAGGTCTTTCTGTTCCTCGATTCCGAGTGTGACGAGCCGCGGCGGCACCTGATCGCCGAGCATCTCGAGGAGTGCGGGCCTTGCCTGCAGCAGTTCGGAATCGAGGCGCAGGTCAAGGAACTGGTTGCCCGAAAGTGCGGCGGCGACCGGGCTCCGGACGGCCTCAGACAGCGGGTGTTGCTGCACCTGAAGTCCGTGGTAGCGGATGCAGACTTCCGGTGAACATGTTCAACGATCCGCGTTGAGCCGTGCCTGACGTCGTGCTGGTCGCCGGCCGCGGACCGATGGCCACCCGGGCGATCAGATCCTGCCAGCGCTCAGGATCAAAGGCGGTTGCGGTGCATTCCGACGCCGACGTCAACGCCCGGCACGTTCGGACGGCCGACGAATCGGTGCTCATCGGCGCGGCCGCTCCCGAGGCTTCCTATCTTGATCTTGCTGCGCTCGTCGAGGCGGCTCAGGTCAGTGGCGCCCAAGCGTTGCTGCCCGTGCACGCCGTTCTCGCCGGGTCGGCTGAGCTGGCGCGGCGCACCTGCGAGGCCGGACTGCTCTGGATCGGGGCAGACCCCGATTTGCTTGAGACTATGCAGCAAGCAGGGTGGGACGCCGCCGTCCCCGATGAGTCGCCTGGCTGGGTGATCGGACTGGCCGACGGATTCCGGATCGACGGCCTCGTGGTCCGGCGAACGCGAGCCGCCGGTGCCGCCCTGTGCTGGACGAGCGCCGAGGAGCCGGGCCCGCTGGGTGTCGACGGACTTCCACCAGCGGCGAAGACCCTGGCCGTGCTGTCGGATCTGGCGGTGGAACTGGGCTGGCGGGGACTGATATCGATCGCGTTCGGTCCGGATGGCGCTCCGGTGGCAGTTCGGGGTGGCCTGCCCGCCGAACTCGGGCTCGTGGAGTCACGCGCCGGTCGCGATCTCGTCCAGGCGGCCCTGGCGCTTGCCGAGGGGGGCTCACCACCGGCCGGGTCTCCTGGCGCGCCGGCGGCAGTAGGTGGAGTCGTGCGTGCCACCGCCGTACCAGGCGCGGGCCAGCGGGCCTCGATAAGTGAGCTGAGCGGGCCGGACGGTGCGTCCGTGCAATGGGAGCCTGGGTATGCCACCGGTGAATCCCTCTCGCCGTGGTACGACCCGGTCCTGGGAATTCTGGCCGCGCGCGGCGATGACCTGGCCGCGGCGGTGGCCGGCTTTCTCGAGGCCACCTCAGCGGTCCACGTTGCCGGACTTCCTGACGATCTCGACCAGCTCCGAGCCCGGGCCGAGGACATCGCTGCGCGGTTGCACGACGGTTCTGCCTGACCGTGCTTGGATGAACCCCGTGGCGGAGCAGATCCAGGCCGAGATGGTGTCCAACGTCTGGAAGATCATGGTCGCGGTGGGAGACCAGGTGGGGCCCGGCGACACTGTGGTCATTCTGGAGTCCATGAAGATGGAGATTCCCGTCGTCTGCGAAGGCGGCGGCGTGATCACCGAGATAGCGGTGCACGAGGGCGAGGTCATCCAGGAGGGTGATCTGATCGCGGTGATCGACAGCACCGGGTCCGCTCGCTAGGTAGCGAGTTCGAGCACGTAACCGAGCAGCGTCACGCCGGGCATGGGGGACCAGTCCCGCTCCGGTGTACGGAGGAAACCCAGCGCCTCGTACCGCCGGTGGGCGGCGAGCATGTTGTCGCCTGTGGAGATCACCATCCGGCGCTTACCGGCCACCCGAGCCCGCACCAGGCATTCCTCGATCAAGGCAGTGCCGACTCCCTTTCCACGTGAGCCAGCCGACACCGCCAGCATCCGGAATTCGGCCTCGTCCTCGGACTGCGCAAGTTCGGCGTACGGCCCGCCGTTGAGGACCAGCGCCACCGCTCCCATGAGCCGATCCTGACCATCGACGGCTACCAGGATCTCGGTGTGTCCGGCGCGGCCTAGCGCATCGGCCAAACTCGCCGAGTACTCCTCGGGAGCCAGTTGCCCGGCGCGGTAGACCTCGACGGTGAGCGTGCCCACCGCGTCCAGTTCATCCGGACGGGCCGGGCGAATCGTCGCAGGCGCCACGACGGGTGAACCTACGCCCGCACCGAATACGCAGCGGCACCTAGTCTGACCAGGTCATGTCCGCGCTGTCCGATCTGCTCAACGAGCAGACCGACCTGGGGTCGGAGGCCGCCGCCCACCTGCAACAGCTGGTGGGGGACTGGCAGATCCTGGCCGACCTCGCCTTCGCCGATCTGCTGCTGTGGGTCCGAACCCGGGACGGTGACCTCCTGTGCGTGGGACACGTCCGGCCGACGACGGCACCTACGTCGCATCCCACCCACGAGGTCGGTCGTAGGGTCGCAGCCGGAGAGTTGAGCTGGCTGGACCGCACCCTGGCCGCGGGCGGCATGGTTCGTGACCGCGATCCGGAGTGGGGAAACGGGATTCCGATCCGCCCGGAGGGGATTGCGGTACGGCGGGCCGGCCAGGTGATTGCCGTCTTGGGGCGAGACACCAACCTGCATTCCCCGCGCACGCCGTCGGAGATGGAACTGGCCTACCTCGACGCCGCCGGGGAGTTGTTCCACATGGTGGCCGAGGGCAGCTTCCCCGCCTCCCAAGGAGGGGATGCTGACCCCTTGGGACCGCGGGTCGGGGACGGCTTCCTCCGATTGGACACCGCCTGGGTGGTTCGCTACGCCAGTCCGAACGGGCTTTCCGCCTTCCGGCGGATGGGATTGACCGCGGATCTGGTCGGTCGAGAACTGGCCGAGGTGGGACGTTCACTGGTTGCGGCCGGCGCAGATGGTGTCATGAACCCCTCCGAAGAGGCGGCAATCAGTGGGTTGCGCGCTGCCCTGACCGCGGCCAACCCACATACCGGCGAACTGTCGGCCGGCTTGGTCACCGCCGCCTACCGGATCATCCCGTTGAGCCGCCGGGCCACCTCGCACGGCTGCGTCGTGCTACTGCGAGACATGACCGATCTGCGGCACCGCGATCTGGCCCTGCAGTCCAAGGACGTCCTGATCCGCGAGATTCACCACCGGGTCAAGAACAACCTGCAGACCGTCGCTGCCCTGCTACGTCTGCAGGGTCGCCGGATGCATCACCCCGCTGCGCGTGCGGCCCTGGCCGAGTCCGTCCGACGGGTGTCCTCGATCGCGCTCGTCCACGAGACCCTGGCTGCCTCCCGGGACGGGTTAGCCGACCTGGACGGCATCCTGGACGCACTGATCCCCATGATCAGCGAGGTCAGTGCGGCTCCGGGCATCCGGATCGAGCGGGACGGGCACCTCGGTGAGCTGTCGGCCGAACTGGCCACTCCGCTGGTGATGGTGTTGACCGAACTCCTGCACAACGCCGTCGAGCACGGCTATGCCGACCGAGAAGAAGGCCGAGTGGTGATCACGGCCGAGCGGACCCCCGGTCTGCTCACTGTCCGGATCACCGACGACGGCTCCGGCCTTCCTCAGGGTTTCTCGTTGGAGGCCAGCGATTCCCTTGGCCTACAGATCGTGCGGACCCTGGTCGAATCGGAGATCCGGGGTGCGATCCGGTTGG
>JACCTM010000321.1 GCA_013812385.1 Geodermatophilaceae bacterium
CCAGCCCTGCGCGCGTGCTGTTGCCACCTGGGTCTGCCAGTCCTTGCGGTACGGCGTCGACGGGCCGCCGAGCGAGTCGTAGAACTCCACCCGTTCGGCGCCTTCGGTCGTACCCGCTCGATCACGCAATTGGCCGCCCCACACCGCCTTTGGCTCGTCGAAGGCCTGGTAGGCGAGGCCGTCACCGCCCTTACGGCGCATGAACATCGGCCCCTGCGGTCCGGAGATGTGGTGGCGCAGAAGATGTACCACCCGCGTCTGGAGACCGTGGGCATTGCGTTCCTCGATCAGCCGATGCACCACCCGCGCGGCAACGAGTCCGGAACCGCGGACAATGACCGTGCCCGGACGGCGTCGCAGCTGGTCATAGACATGCTCGTGCGGTTCGTAGGCGTTCACCACCCGGCTGGAGTTCCGGGTCGACTCACGGTAGGCCGCCAGTTGGGGGAGAAACCGCAATCCGACGTACCCGACGGCCAGATGCACATACGCCGACCGGAACGCGATCCGCCTGGCCCCGTTGGCCCGCTCCGGTGTGGTGAGGACGGTGAAGTACCCGCCGGCCTCCCGGCGACGAACCATCCGCACCTGTCCCTGGGTGACCATCTCCGGATAGCGGATCCGGCGGGCCTCGCGAGCCAACGCGTCGAGCACCTGACCCAGGCGCGGGGTGTAGTGCTCGCCGAAGACCGGCTCGGTGAGCACCTGCCAGAGCGGCCGGAGCGATCCACGGACAGTTTCCGCCCCGAAGCCCTCGCGTACGGCGAAGGACGGGAAGCCCCAGAGATTGTCGGGGCAAGACGATGAGTCCGAGCGCAGCCGGTCCTCGCGCGAGATCTGGGAGACCCGAGTCAGATACGCGAAGCTCTCCCAGGGAGTGCTTAGAGGTGTGAGCACTTGAAGTGATTCGGGCCGGACCCCGCAGATCCTCAGGTGGTCGATCAACGCGAACGAGCCGAGTCCGCCGCCGACGCAGACCATGGGTGCATCGGCGATCGGTATCCCGGCGTCGAAGAGCAGTTGTTCCGACCAGATGTCGGTATCGAGGAGTCTGCGGGTCAGGTCACCGGTACGAGCAACGAAAGGCCCGGCGGCGGTCATGATTTCGTCACGATAGTGCCGCCGGTAGCCCTGGCTCGGGACGTCGCGCTCAGGCGGACCCTCGCCGTAGGCTTGACGACGTGACGGACACCTCGACCGCCGGGTGGTATCCCGACCCGGAAGGCCGCCCAGGTCTGGAGCGATGGTGGAACGGTGTGGGCTGGAGCGAGTCGATCCGGCCACTGTCGAGTTCCGGCACGGTGCTGACTGCACAGAACCGTGACCGGGTCATCACGCAGTACGGGACCAGGTACGAGTCGGCTATCGGCGCGGATTCCGACTACTGGGAGCAGCGAGCAGCGCCGCAAGGACCGTGGCAGACCGAAGGCTTTCAGCCGGAGTCGGCGGGCGCGGTCGGCACACGGCAGCTCGGGGCCGGCGTGGGGTCGCGAGCTGGCTGGATCGCCGGGCTCGTCGGCGCCGTCGTACTGGTGCTGATCATCAGCGTCGTCATCTTCGTCGGGGGTCGTTCGGACGACCCTGGGCCGCCGATCGCCAGCAGTGGGCAAACAGAGGCGCCGACCCGGCCGCCGGGGCAGACCCGGATCGTCGACGAGGATGCCGGTGTCGGCTACCCCTATCTGGGCACCTATTGGCTGGAGTTCGTCAACGAGGTACTCGAGACGACATCCACGGCCGGCCAGTACATCGTGACCCAGGAGCAGGTCCCTTCTGGTGGCCAATTCATTGCCCAGGTCACGTCGGGGCCACTGCAGGCAACGTTCGGGTACGCCGGTCCCAGTTCTTTCGCCGGCACCATCGCCGCCGTGCAGGGCAGTGTCCGAACCAACTACTACCCCGCCCCCAACGACATCGAGGTGCTGCGTGACGAGGCCGTCACCGTCGACGGCGCCGCGGCCTATCTGCTGGAGTTCAATCTGGAATGGGACGTGCCCGGCTACGACTCGACGGGGGAGCGGGCCGCGCTGATCCTGATCGAGACCGGACGTTCGGCTCCGGCGCTGATGTACATCTCGATCCCGAACACCCATGCCGAGCTGTACGGCATCGTCGACCGGGTCATCGCGGAGATCGACGTCCTGAACTGAGCCGCGGCCGGCGCACCGAACCACCGGCCCTCGGGCAGCAGCTATCGTCGCGCGGGTGCCCGTCCGCATTCCGACCCTGCCGGCCCATCCATTGCACCGCCTGACCCTGGACAACGGGCTGCGAGTCGTACTGGCTCCGGACTCCACTGCGCCGGTGGTGGCCGTGGCCGTCTACTACGACGTTGGCATGCGCAGCGAACCGATGGGCCGCACCGGATTCGCTCACCTCTTCGAGCACGTCATGTTTCAGGGCTCGGCGCATCTCCCCAAACTCGAACACGCCCGCCAGGTGCAGGGCAGCGGCGGAGTCTTCAACGGCAGCACCCATCTGGACTACACCAACTACTTCGAGGTGTTGCCGGCCGGAGCGCTGGAGCGGGCGATGTTCTGCGAGGCCGACCGGATGGCCGCGCCACTGCTGACCCAGGAGACCATCGACAATCAGATCGACGTGGTCAAGGAGGAGATCCGGGTCAACGTCCTGAACCGCCCGTACGGCGCCTTCCCCTGGCTGCAGCTGCCCGAGGTGTTGTTCGACTCCTTCGCCAACACCCACAACGGATACGGCGACTTCGTCGACCTGGAAAGTGCCACTGCCGATGACGCCGCTGCGTTCTTCGATTCCTACTACGCGCCCGGAAACGCGGTCCTTGCCGTCGGCGGGGACTTCGACGTCGAGCAGGCAACACAGTGGGTCCACCGGTACTTCGCGCGCGTACCTGCGCGTAGGACCCCGGACCGGCCGCCCTTCGCCGAGCCGGCCCTGCCCGAGGACCGGCACGCTGAGGTCGTCGATCCACTCGCCGCCACGCCGGCGCTAGCCATCGGCTGGCGGGTGCCCGACCCGGTGGGGGACTTCGACAGCTTCCTGCCCTATGTCGTGTTGAGCGAACTGATGTCGGACTCCGACGCCTCGCGGCTCGAACAGCGCCTCATCCACCGCGATCGCCTGGCGATCCACCAGGCGATGTACCTCGGACTGTTCGGTGACCCGTTCGATGCACGAGACGCCACAGCGCTGATGTTCCAGGCTCACCACGGAAGCCACGTCAGCGCCAGCCAGCTGCTGACCGCCGTCGAGGAGGAGCTGGAATCGGTGGTCGACGAGGGTGTCAGTGAGACCGAACTCGCCCGGGTGCAGGCGCGAATCGCCGCGCAGCTGCTGCGTCAGGCCGACCCGGTGCTCGGCCGTACCCAGGGGTTTGCTGCCGGGGAGTTGATCCACGGCCGGGCGGAGTTCGCGACCGAACTTCCGGGTCGGCTGGCCGAGGTGGACGCCGGATCGGTGGCCGCGGCGGCGGCGGCCCTGCGCATTTCGCACAGAGCCGTGCTGGAACTGACTCCAGGGGCGAGCGCGTGAGCGTCGTGCTGGACGAGGATCCGACCGCGATGGTGTTGCCGCCCCTGATCGAGGCACGGTCGGCGCGGGCACCGCGGGCGGTCGCCGCGACCCTGCCCAACGGGCTGGACACCTTGGTCGTACGGCGCCGCACCGTTCCGATGGTCGAGGTTCGGTTGCGCATCCCGCTTCCGATGGCCAACGGCCGTACCGCTGCAGCCACCGTCGCGCGTGGCTCCTTGATGTCGTCATCGATGCTGTTCGGAACCGCCCAGCGTGATCAGCGACAACTGGCCAACGACCTCGCAACCGTGGGCGCGGATCTGTCGGTCTCGGCTGACTCGGACAGGCTGCTGTTCTCGACGGCGGTTCTGCGCACCGGACTGTCCACTGTGCTCGATCTGCTCGCCGACGTTCTGACGTCTGCGACCTATCCGAGGGCTGAGGTGGTGGCCGAGCGCGATCGGCTCGGTCAGCGGATCACGATGGCGCTCAGCCAGCCCGGCGTCGTCGCCCGGATGGCGCGCTCTCGTCGGCTGTTCGGTGATCACCCGTATGCCCAGGCGATGCCCGATCCCGCCATGGTGGCCGAGCTCGAGGCAGTCACGCTCCGGCGGAGCCATCGCGACCGCGTACGGCCGTACGGTGCAACTCTTGTCGTCGTCGGCGACGTACAGCCGGCGACAGTGGCCAAGCAGGCGAGTTCTGCTTTCGCCGACTGGGTCGGTACGCCGCGGCGCTCGAGGGTCTTGGCGTTGCCGGAATTCGAGCCGGGTGGGATCACCCTGGTGGATCGGCCCGGTGCGGTGCAGTCGAACATCCGGATCGGTGGCGCGGCGGTGGGCCGTCGTGACCCTGCCTACGCCGCTCAGCAGTTGGCCAATCTGATCTTCGGTGGCTACTTCTCCTCGCGGTTGACCGAGAATCTGCGGGAGCGCAACGGGTTCACCTACAGCCCGCACAGCGGTGTCGACAACGCAGCAGCAGGTTCCACCTTTTTCGTCGACGCTGACGTCGCCACTGGGGTGACCGCGCGCGCCGTACACGAGACCTGGTACGAACTCGGCCGGATGGCCCTGGCGCCGGTCACGCAAGACGAACTGGACTTGGCGCGACGGTATGCGTTGGGCACGCTGGCGTTGTCCACCGAAACCCAGGCCGGACTGGCCTCTACCTTGTCAAGTCTTGCTGGACAAGGTCTTTCCGCATCCTGGCTGGCTGACTACCAGAAAGCGGTTGCCGCTGTCACGATTTCCGACGTGCAGGAGGCCTCCCACCGCCATTTCTCCGTGAGCTCGTTGGCCACCGTCGTCGTCGGCGACGCAGCGGTGGTCGAGGATTCGTTGCGTTCGTTGGCCGCGCTGCGGAATCCCGAGTGAGCCAGGAGGGACCAGCCGCACGGCCCTACGCCCATCCCGTACGACCGGCGCTGTCCCGAGCCGTACACGACCGTGACGGTCTGCGGCGGCGAGAGGTGCAGGCGAGGCTCGGCCGTGACCTGGACACCCGCGTCCTCGTGGTGACCGAGGAGTACCTGGTTCCGGTCCGGGAGGCCGAAGGCGGGCCGGCGCTGCACTTCCGTTCTGCCGAAGCGGTGGACTCCGAGCCGGCCGAGCTGACTTATCTCGGGACGCACGACGGGATCGCCTACGCGATGGCGCGGGGCAGCCGCGACATACGGGCCGACCGATGGACGGGGCTGCGAGACATCGGGGCCGAGGTCGACGAGCTGGACGCCGGGCTGCTGGTCGAGGCGGTGGCCCTGGCCCAATGGCAGGACCGCTCGCTGCATTGTGCGCTGTGCGGCGCGGTCACCGAACTACGCGACGCGGGGTGGGTACGGCACTGCCCGGTCGATGAGACCGACATCTTTCCGCGTACCGATCCGGCGATGATCGTGCTGGTGCACGACGGAGCCGACCGCTGCGTGCTGGGACGTCAAGCACTGTGGCCTGCCGACCGGTTCTCGGTGCTGGCGGGATTCGTCGAACCGGGCGAGTCAGCCGAGCAGGCTGTGGCCCGGGAGGTCTTCGAAGAGGTGCGGCTCGTCGTGACCGACATCCGCTACGTCACCAGCCAGCCCTGGCCGCTGCCACAGTCTCTGATGCTCGGCTTCACCGCGCAGGTGGACGGCGACCAGACTCTGGTCGTCGACCAGGAGGAGATCGCCGAGGCCGCCTGGTTCTCGCGCGCGGAACTGCGGAACGCCGATCGGGTACGGCCGAAACTGCCACCACCAGTGTCGATCGCCCACCGACTGATCACCAATTGGCTCGGCGAGGAACCGGCCATCCCAGCTTGGACCTGAGGCTCATGCCGTGGTCAGGCGGCGAGCTGGGCCTTGACCTGTTCGATCGTGGGGTTCGTCAGCGCGGTGCCGTCCGGGAAGATCAGCGTCGGCACGGTCTGGTTGCCTCCGTTGGCCTTCTCCACGAGACTCGCGGCGGCCGGGTCGGTCTCGATGTTGACCTCCGCGAACACGATTCCCTCGTTGTTCAGGTGACGCTTGAGGCGCACGCAGTAGCCACACCAACTGGTCGTGTACATGGTCACCTGCGGGGAACTCATCAAGGGCCTTCCGGTCGGGTCGTCGGTCACCGGAGACAACGCTGTCGTGCCGGCATCTCTTCCCCTCGTCCACAGCGCATGGCGGGTCATTCACCGGACCTGCCCTGAACCGGACCGAGTCGGCGTGGGCTGGGAGTATCTCCGGCGTGGAGCTGATCGCCGGACTGGATCAGGAGCAGCAGCTGGCCGCACTGGCCGTCCGCGGGCCCGTCTGCATCCTGGCGGGGGCTGGCACCGGAAAGACCCGGACGATCACCCACCGGATTGCCCACGCCGTCGCCTCCGGGCAGGTTGTGGCCGGGCATGTTCTGGCGGTGACCTTCACCGCCCGCGCGGCCGGTGAACTCCGCTCCCGGCTCCGGCAGTTGGGCGCTGACGGGGTAAGCGCCCGGACCTTCCATGCGGCGGCGCTGGCCCAGCTCAAGTACTTCGCGCCACGGGTGCTCGGCGGTCCGATCCCGCCGCTGGTCGAGAACAAGGCCCGGCTGGTAGCCGCGGCCGCTTCCGCGGTAGGGGCGCATCCGGATCGCGCCTTGGTACGGGACCTGGCCGGTGAGATCGAGTGGGCCAAGACCAGCCTGATCGCCCCGGAGGACTATCGCGACCGGGCCGCCGCAGCCGACCGGCACGCTCCGCTGGAGTTCGGGAAGGTCGGTGCCGCGTACGCCCGGTACGAACAGGCCAAGTCCGATCAGGGCGCCCTGGATTTCGAGGATCTGCTCCTGGTGACGGCCTACTCCCTGGAATCGCATCGGGACGTCTGCGACGAGGTGCGCGCCCGATATCGCTATTTCGTGGTCGACGAGTACCAGGACGTCAACCCGTTGCAGCAGCGATTGCTCGACGTATGGCTGG
>JACCTM010000323.1 GCA_013812385.1 Geodermatophilaceae bacterium
TACCGATCGGCGGTGAAGGCGCAGACACTGGTGGCCGGCTTCTTCTCCGCCGTCGAGTTCGCCGCTGCGGTGGCCACCGCCGGGGTGGTCGTCCTCGGTGTCATGTTGGGCGTGTCCGGAGACCTGAGCGCCGGAACGGTGGTCGCCTTTCTCTTCCTCGTCACCCTGTTCCTGACCCCGTTGGCCACGGCCAGCGAGGTTCTCAACGAGGCCCAGAACGCGTTGGCCAGCTTCCGTCGGGTGCTCGACATCCTCGACACCGAGCCCGACGTCGCAGATCCGGCTCACGGTGTCGACCTGCCGGCCGGCTCGCTGTCCGTGGATTTCGACCACGTCCACTTCGCCTACGGCGACGGCCCGGAAGTGCTGACCGACGTCCATCTCGACATCGAGCCGGGCCGGCGGGTCGCCGTGGTCGGACAGACCGGTTCCGGGAAGACCACCATCGCCAAGCTGCTCACCCGGCTGATGGATCCGAAGTCGGGCAGTGTCCGGGTCGGTGGGGTCGCGTTGGATGCCGTGCGGTTCGCCTCGCTGCGCGACCGCGTGGTCATGGTTCCGCAGGACGGGTTCCTGTTCGACGCGACGATTGCCGACAACGTCCGGTACGGGCGTCCTGACCGGACCGATGCGCAGACCGAGCAGGCCTTCGTCGACTTGGGGTTGGCGGATTGGCTGGCAGGTATGCCCCGCGGCGTCTCGACCCGTGTCGGGCAGCGCGGGGAATCCCTGTCGGTGGGTGAGCGGCAGTTGGTCGCGATCGCCCGCGCCTATGTCGCCGACCCAGATCTGCTGGTGCTCGACGAGGCGACCTCGGCGGTTGATCCGGCCACCGAACGGCGATTGACGACGGCGCTGGACGCCCTGACCCATGGCCGGACCACCGTCACGATTGCGCACCGGTTGTCCTCGGCCGAGCGCGCCGACGAGGTGATCGTCGTCGATCGCGGTCGGATCGCCCAACGAGGTAACCACGCAGCCCTCGTCGGAGTGGCCGGCCCGTACGCCGCTTTGCACGCGTCCTGGCGGCGGACGGCCGGTCGCGACACCGATCCGGAACCGCGGCCCGGCGAGAGCCGTCTGAATGTCGGGAGCCCCTAGGCTCGGCCTGGCCGATCAGCGACGCCACCAACGTGCGTGCGGCCCCCGGTCAGTCGGCGGGAGAGGATCTACAGTGCGCCACCATGGCTGCGTGAGAGGGAAATAGTGAGTCAGTCCGACGAGAACGACAGCAACATGCCCAATCACACCGTGCCGAACCAACCCGATTCGAAAGCCATGGGCCAGCATCCGGGTACGAGACAGCATTCCGCGTCGCAGGACTACGCCTCGTCGTACGGCGGACCCCCACACACCCAGGCCTTCACGGCACAGCCGGAACAGGCAACTGGCTACGGATACGGGGAACCGAGCGGGTACGCCGGACCCTCGGGATACCAGGCTCCTGGCTACGGACAGGGCATGCCTGCGCCCGGCTATGGCCCGGGTCCCGGCCAGGTGCCCAACCCGGGATATCAAGCGCCCTACGGCTATCCGCAGTACGGCTACCCGATGCAGCGCGGGCCGGTCCGGCCCGGCGGTGCGACTGCCTCGGCGGTGCTGATGTTCATCCAGGCCGCGCTTACGCTGATCTCGACCTTCTACGTTCTGTTCTTCGCCAGCCTGGCCGGAAGTGCCAGCGCGGCCGGGGTGTCCGAGGCCGATTCGTATGAAACCGAGTTCACGATCATCGGCATTCTGCAGCTGATCTCGGTCGGCCTGCTGATCTTCGGCGGCGTGCAGCTGCTGGGTGGCAACGCTAACGGCCGCGTCCTGACGATCGTGGCCTGCGGCGTCCAGTTGGCCTTCGTCATCTACTGGATGGTCCGAATCGGCTCGCTACCGGATTTCGACGTCGACGGCTCGACTTTCTTCTTCGTAGTTCCGCTGATGTACGCGGTGCTTCCACTCGTGGCGCTACCACTGGCCCTCGGCAGACCGGTCAGTGAGTACATCGCCGCGAAGCAGATGGCCCGGACGGGCCTGTCCTGACAGGGTCGACAATGGTGGCGTGACAAACACGCTTGACCCCAGGATCGCCGGACTCCTGCGCACCGACGACCGCGGGCTGCTGCCAGTGGTCGTACAGAGCGTGGAGTCCGGCGAGGTGCTCATGCTGGCCTGGATGGACGCCGAAGCGCTTGCCCGGACGCTGCGCAGCGGCCGGGCGACCTACTGGTCACGCAGCCGCAGCGAGTACTGGGTCAAAGGTGCGACCTCGGGCAACACGCAGCAGGTCCGCCAGGTCCTGCTCGACTGTGACGGGGACACCATCCTGTTGCGGGTGGAGCAGACCGGACCTGCTTGTCACACCGGCGCGCCGACCTGCTTCGGCACGGACCTGACGATCGAGTCGAGGGCAACTGGCTCCTCGGGACCGCGGTGACCAGCCACACCGCACCGGATCGCGCCGAGGTGCTCGCGCGACTGGCCGCCGAGCCGGTCGTACCGGTCACCCGCAGACTGCTGGCCGACGGTGAGACTCCGGTCGGCCTGTACCGGAAGCTGGCCGGGGGCCCGGGTACCTTTTTGCTCGAGTCCGCCGAGCCCGGTCGCTCATGGTCTCGGTACTCCTTCGTCGGCGTACGGTGCCCGTCGACGCTGACCGAGCGAGACGGCCGTACGGCGTGGATCGGCGATCCGTTGATCGCCGACCTGCCGCAGGATCCACTGGACGCACTCGGCGCCACGATCGCGGCGCTGTGCTCCCCGCGGGATGCCAACCTGCCGCCGTTGACCGGCGGACTGGTGGGCTACCTGGGCTACGACACGGTACGTCGTCTGGAGCGACTGCCTGCCACCATTCCCGACGAGCTGGCACTGCCCGAGCTGACGTTCCTGGTCGCCACCGACCTCGCTGTGCTCGATCACGTCCAGGGCTCGGTGTTGCTGGTGGCCAATGTCTTCGCCGCAACCGACGACCATGGTGTCGCCTACGAGCAGGCCGTTGCCCGGCTGGACGAGATGACCGCTGCGCTGACCAGGCCGGCCCAGCATCCGGTCAACACGATCGGGATCGTGGCTCCGCAATTCACTTCGCGAACGTCCAGCGGGGACTACGCGAAGTCAGTCGAGTTGGCAAAGGACCACATCCGGGCCGGAGACATCTTCCAGGTGGTTCTCTCCCAGCGGTTCGAGGTCGCGACCTCTGCCAGCGCACTGGACATCTACCGGGTGATGCGTACGACCAATCCGAGCCCGTACATGTACCTGATCCGCTTCGACGACGGAGTTGATCTAATCGGCTCCTCGCCAGAGGCACTGGTGACGGTCAAGGATCGGACTGCGGTCATCCGGCCGATCGCCGGAACCCGCCCGCGTGACGAGGACCCGGAGGAGGATCAGCGCCTGGCCGCGGAGCTGCTCGGCGATCCCAAAGAGCGAGCCGAGCACCTGATGCTGGTCGATCTCGCCCGCAACGACCTTGGGCGGATCTGCCGGGCGGGTTCGGTCGAGGTCGTAGAGTTCATGAACGTGGCTCGCTACAGCCACGTGATGCACCTGGAGTCCACTGTCTCGGCGACGCTGGACGCCGATGTCACGCCGTTCGACGTGCTCTGTGCCGCCTTCCCGGCCGGGACCCTGTCCGGTGCGCCGAAGCCGCGAGCGATGGAACTCATCGAGGAGCTCGAGCCCGCGCGACGGGGCATCTACGGCGGCGCGGTCGGTTACCTCGACTTCGCCGACGACATCGACGTCGCGATCGCGATCCGCACAGCGGTGTTGCGTGGCGGGGTGGCCTACGTCCAGGCCGGTGCGGGAATCGTTGCGGACAGCGATCCGATCAGCGAAGAGGCCGAGACTCGGCACAAGGCGCAGGTCGTGCTGTCGGCCATCGCCACCGCCGAGAGCATGCGCGAGGTTCAGTGAGCGAGCATCGCAGCGAGGAACGAGCCAGGAGCGCAGCGAACACAGTGCTCGAGGGGCGCGCACGTGCGAAGCACGTCATGTCATCGATGACGTCGAGCCCGTTGGAAGCGAATTCCACTCCACGCGGTCTGTTGCTGGCCGTCGTCGGCTGCGTAGTGGCGGCGACGATGCTGCTGCTCGCAGCCGGTCAGGGCTGGTTGCAGGTGGCCCTCCCTGCCCGAGCCCCGCTGCCGGCCGCCCGTGAGACGTTGACCGGGCAGCAGGTGGTGGACACACTCGTGCCGGTCGGCCTGCTGGTCGGCGCGGCCGGACTGGCCCTGATCGCGACCCGCCACATCGGTCGCCTGGTCGTGGCCGGCATCGTCGTACTCGCCGGTCTAGTGGTGCTGACCGCGGTCGGCTTCTTCCTGTACGACGACGGAAGTCTGCAGGCGGTGCAGTGGGCGCAGGGCCGGGTAGGGGCAGGGGAGTCCGTGCTGGCCGAACGAGATGTGTCGACGGGACCAACAGTCTTCGCGCTGCTGGGTGGCCTGTCCTGCGTGGCTGTGGGGGTATTCACCCTGTTGCGCAGCGCGTCGTGGCCGGTGATGGGTGCGCGTTATCAGCGCCGCGCCACCTCTTCCGCGCCTGACGTTCAGGACCGGCCAGTTGGTGCCGACGCGGAGTCGTCCCGTCCGCCGGCCGCGACCAACGAGGCTGGCATGTGGGCTGCCCTGGAACGCGGCGAGGATCCGACTGTTGACCCGGCCCAAGCTGGTACGACCGAGCCTTCTGGGGCGACCCGCGACCAGCGGGATCCGCGTCCCTAGTTACAGTTGCTCGACCTGGCCACGGCGAAGGGAAAGTCCTCAAGGTGACAGTGCTCAACGACATCCTGGGCGGCGTTCGTGCCGACCTTGCCGACCGCGAAGCACGCCGACCGCTAGAGGAGATCAAGGCGGCCGCTGCCCGCCGCGAGGCACCGGTCGACGCCCGGGCAGCGCTACAGGCGCCGGGGGTAGGGGTGATCGCCGAGGTCAAGCGGCGTAGCCCTTCCAAGGGCCGGATCTCCGAGATCGATGATCCTGCGGCGCTGGCCGGTGAGTATGAGGCCGGGGGCGCGCGGGCCGTGAGTGTGCTGACCGAGCGGCGACACTTCGGAGGCAGTCTCGAAGACCTCGGTGAGGTACGCAATCAGGTCGCGATTCCGGTGCTCTGCAAGGACTTCATCGTCAGTCCCTACCAGGTCCACGAGGCTCGGGCCTGGGGCGCGGATCTGTGCCTACTCATCGTCGCTGCCTTGGAGGACGAAGCGCTGATCAGCCTGCTCGAACGCGTCGAGTCCCTGGGGATGACCGCTCTCGTCGAGATCCACGACGAGCACGAGGCCGACCGGGCGCTGGCCGCGGGGGCCAGTGTGATCGGGGTCAACGCTCGTAATCTGCGCACCTTCGAGGTCGATCGTGGCACCTTCGACCGGATCGCGCCGGGATTGCCGTCCTCGGTGATCAAGGTCGCGGAGTCTGGCGTTCGGGGTGTGCACGACCTGATCGCCTACGCCTGTGCCGGTGCCGACGCGGTCCTGGTCGGCGAGGGACTGGTCCGTTCGGGGAACCCACGTCAGTCGGTCGCCGATCTCGTCACGGCCGGCGCGCACCCGGCGACCCCGCGTCCAGCGCGCTGAGCGCTCCACCGATTCCGGCCACCGTGAGCGCACCGAGCAGGACCGACAACGGTGTCGACGCCGGAAACGGTGTCGAGGTCCCGGGACGATTCGGTCCGTACGGTGGCCGATACGTTCCCGAGGCGCTCGTCGCCGCGCTCGACGAACTCGACGAGGCCTATCGAAGTGCGCGAGCCGATCTGGGCTTCCGCGAAGCGCTTTGGGCGCTCCAGCGCGACTATTCGGGGCGACCGACCCCGGTCACCGAGGCCAAGCGACTTAGCCAGTATGCCGGCGGTGCGCGGATCCTGCTCAAGCGGGAGGATCTCAACCACACCGGTTCCCACAAGATCAACAATGTGCTGGGCCAGTCACTGTTGACCCAGCGGATCGGCAAGTCCCGGGTGATCGCCGAGACCGGCGCCGGCCAACATGGAGTGGCCACGGCGACCGCGGCCGCGCTGATGGGCCTGTCCTGCACGGTGTACATGGGCGAGGAGGACACCAGGCGGCAGGCGCTGAACGTGGCCAGGATGCGGTTGCTCGGCGCCGAGGTGATCCCGGTGACAACCGGGTCGCGCACCCTCAAGGACGCGATCAACGAAGCCTTCCGCGACTGGGTGACCAACGTCGAGACGACGAACTATGTTTTCGGCACCGTGGCTGGGCCGCATCCCTTCCCGACGATGGTCCGCGACTTCCAGCGGGTGATCGGCGACGAGGCCCGCGAGCAGGTCCTCGAGCGGTTCGGTCGGCTGCCCGACGCCGTGGTCGCTTGCGTCGGAGGCGGATCCAATGCGATCGGAATCTTCACCGCATTTCTCGGGGACGACGAGGTCCGACTGCTCGGACTCGAGGCCGGGGGGGACGGGATCGAGACGGGCCGACATGCGGCCACGTTGACCAGTGGCCTGCCGGGAGTGCTGCACGGCGCGAGGTCCTATCTCCTGCAGGACGAAAACGGCCAGACCATCGAGTCGCATTCGATCTCGGCCGGCCTGGACTACCCCGGCGTCGGCCCGGAGCATGCCTACCTGCGCGACACCGCGCGAGCCAGCTATCTTCCGGTGACCGACGCCGAGGCGATGAAGGCCTTTGAGCTGTTGTCTCGTACCGAGGGCATCATTCCGGCGATCGAGTCCGCGCACGCACTCGCCGGCGCCCTGGTCCTCGGTCGCGAGCTGGGACCCGATGCGCTCATCCTGGTGAACCTCTCCGGGCGAGGCGACAAGGATGTCGCCACCGCGTCGGAGTACTTCGACCTGGCCGAGCAGACCGAGGCCGAGCGGGATCTGGCCGAGCGGGCTCCTGAGGAACAGTGACCTGCAGGTGAGTGTCTTGGCGGCGCGCCTGGAGGCGGCGCGAATGGAGAACCGGGCGGCGCTGATCAGTTACCTACCGGTTGGATATCCGACCGTCGAGGCCTCAATCGAGGCCATGGTGGCCACGGCCGGGGGCGGTGTTGATGTGGTCGAGATCGGCGTCCCGTACAGCGATCCCGGGATGGACGGTCCGACGATCCAGCAGGCCGTCGACGTGGCAGTGCGCGCCGGGGTGGGGATGCGCGATGTGCTCCGGGCCGTCGAAGGCGTCGCCGAGTCCGGTGCCGTGCCGGTGGTCATGTCGTACTGGAACCCGATCGAACGGTACGGCGTCGATCGCTTCGCCCGCGATCTCGCTGCCGCCGGCGGTGCGGGGGCGATCACGCCGGACCTGATCCCCGACGAGGCTTCGGAGTGGATCGCCGCGGCTGACCGGGCCGACCTAGATCGGGTCTTTCTGGTGGCACCCTCCTCGACAGACGTCCGGCTGGCCATGACCGCCTCAGCGTGCCGCGGCTTCGTCTACGCCGCATCGACGATGGGCGTCACTGGTGCCCGCGCTGAAGTCTCTTCGGTTGCGCCGGCTCTGGTAGCCCGTGTCCGCGCGATAAGCGGCCTACCGGTGGCGGTCGGACTGGGTGTCAGCACCGGGGCGCAGGCCGCCGAAGTGGCTGGGTACGCCGATGCGGTCATCGTCGGCTCGGCGTTCGTACGCGCGCTCCTGGACGGCCGCGACCCGGCCGCGGGAGCCAGGGCCGTCCAGTCCTTGGCCGCCGAACTAGCCGTCGGCGTACGCCAGCGGTCTTGAACGGATGGCGAAGACGGTTCCTTGCCCTGGTGCGCTTCTGATCTCGGCACGGTCGGGGCAGGCAAGAGTGTTGTCGCGGTAGTGATTGCGGACCTGCTCAGCGACGCCGGGATACCCAATGCGGTCATCGACCTGGACTGGCTCCGGCGATCCTGGCCAAAGCCGGTGCGTGATCGGGTTCAACTCCGCGATGGAACTGCGCAACCTAAAACCTGTGGCGCGCAACTACCTCGAAGCTGGAGCGGCTCGGGTTCGTCTTTGATGGCCCGCCATGCTGGGGCAATGATCCGTTCCGTCTTGTTGACCGGGGTCAGCCGCCGCATCGGCATCGCCTGGGCCATCGCCGAGAACCTCCAGCAGCAGGGGTGGGTCTTAA
>JACCTM010000336.1 GCA_013812385.1 Geodermatophilaceae bacterium
GCAAGGCATACCCGGACAACCCGACCGACCGGGCACACCGACGGCTGACCATCGGCGGGGAGTACCAGTGGCGCCGCGAGGGGGAAGTGCACCTGTTCAACCCCGAGACGGTGTTCCTGCTCCAGCACGCGACGCGATCCCGGCAGTACGAGGTTTTCGCGCGCTACACCGACGCGGTAGACGAACTGTCGGCCAAGGCCGGAACGCTGCGCGGGCTGTTCACGCTGCGAACGGGCCTACGGCCGGCCGTACCGCTGGAGGAGGTGGAGCCGGTCTCGCAGATCGTCCGGCGGTTCTCCACCGGGGCAATGAGTTACGGGTCGATCTCGGCCGAGGCGCATCAGACCCTGGCCATCGCCATGAATCGGTTGGGCGGTAAGTCCAACACCGGCGAGGGTGGCGAGGACGCCGACCGGTTCACCCCGGACGCCAACGGGGACCTCCGCCGCAGTGCGGTCAAACAAGTTGCCAGTGGCCGGTTCGGGGTGACCAGCGAATACCTGGTCAACGCCGACGACCTGCAGATCAAGATGGCCCAGGGCGCCAAGCCCGGCGAGGGCGGCCAGCTGCCAGGTAGCAAGGTCTACCCCTGGATCGCGCGCACCCGGCACTCGACACCCGGCGTGGGACTGATCTCCCCGCCGCCGCACCACGACATCTACTCGATCGAGGATCTCGCCCAGCTGATCCACGACCTCAAGAACTCCAACACCGAGGCGCGGGTGCACGTGAAGCTCGTCTCCGAGATCGGAGTAGGCACGGTCGCGGCCGGTGTGAGCAAGGCACACGCCGACGTAGTACTGATCTCCGGTCACGACGGTGGCACCGGGGCCGCACCGCTGACCTCGCTCAAGCACGCCGGCGCGCCGTGGGAGCTGGGTCTGGCCGAGACCCAGCAGACGTTGCTGCTCAACGGACTTCGGGATCGGATCGTGGTCCAGTGCGACGGGCAGCTCAAGACCGGCCGCGACGTCGTGATCGCAGCCCTGCTGGGTGCCGAGGAGTTCGGCTTCGCCACCGCGCCGCTGGTCGTGTCGGGTTGCGTGATGATGCGGGTCTGTCATCTCGACACCTGTCCGGTGGGTGTGGCCACGCAGAACCCGGAGTTGCGCAAGCGGTTCACCGGTCAGCCCGAGTTCGTCGTCACGTTCTTCACCTATCTCGCCGAGCAGGTTCGCGGGTATCTCGCCGAGTTGGGGTTCCGCTCGATCGACGAGGCGGTCGGTCACGCCGAGTTGCTCGATACCCGAAAGGCGGTGGAGCACTGGAAGACCGACGGCCTGGATCTGGCTCCTCTACTGAGCGTTCCTGAGCTTCCGGAGGGAACGCCACGGCGCCGGGTGCGCGGCCAGGATCACGGTCTCGACCGGGCGCTGGACAACACGCTGATCCAACTGTGCGAAGGCGCCCTGCTCGACGGGCAACGGGTCAAGCTGGAGCTGCCGGTCCGCAACGTCAACCGCACCGTCGGCACGATGCTCGGCTCGCTGGTGACCAAGCGGTACGGCGCACAGGGCCTGCCCGACAACACCATCGACCTGACCTTCACCGGCTCGGCGGGTCAGTCCTTCGGTGCCTTTCTCCCGCGCGGGATCATCATGCGCCTGATCGGAGACGCCAACGACTATCTCGCCAAGGGTCTGTCCGGTGGCCGCATCGTGCTGCGCCCGGACCCGGCTGCGCCGTTCCTGCCGGAGGAAAATGTCGTCGCGGGTAATGTCATTGCCTACGGCGCGACCTCGGGCGAGGTGTTCATCCGAGGCCTGGTTGGGGAGCGCTTCTGTGTCCGCAATTCCGGGGCGACGGCCGTGGTCGAGGGCGTCGGTGACCATGCCTGCGAGTACATGACAGGCGGTCGAGTCGTCATTCTCGGGCCGATGGGACGCAACCTCGCCGCCGGTATGTCAGGCGGAAGTGCCTACGTGCTCGATCTCGTACAGCAGCGCGTGAACACCGACATGGTCGCCATCGAGGAGCTGACCGCCGAGGACCGTGAGTGGCTGGGCAAGACCGTGGCCCAGCATGCGGAACTCACCGGATCCACGATCGCCGCCGGCCTGCTCTTCGACTGGCCCCGTCGGGTCGAGGAATTCAGCAAGATCATGCCGCTGGACTACAAGCGCGTCCTCGAAGCCTCCCGGATCGCCGAGGCCGCCGGCCGTGACGTCGACACTGCCGTGATGGAAGCCGCACGTGGCTGATCCGGCTGGGTTCCTCAAGCACGATCGCGCGCTACCGCCACGTCGACCCGTGGAGTTGCGACTACAGGACTGGCAGGAGGTCTATCAGGGCAAGGACGCCTTCGGACCGGAACAGGTACGCACACAGGCCGCCCGGTGCATGGACTGCGGGATCCCGTTCTGCCATCACGGGTGCCCGCTGGGCAACCTCATCCCGGAGTGGAACGACCTGGTCCGGCGCGACGATTGGCGAGAGGCCATCGAACGGCTGCACGCGACCAACAACTTTCCGGAGTTCACCGGACGCCTGTGCCCGGCGCCATGTGAGGGCGCCTGCGTCCTGAACATCAGCGACGACGCGGTGACGATCAAGCAGGTCGAGGTGGAGATCATCGACCGGGCCTTCGAGCAGGGTTGGGTCAACCCACAACCCCCGCAGGTCGTCAGCGGCAGAAGCGTCGCCGTCGTCGGATCGGGCCCGTCCGGCCTGGCCGCTGCACAGCAGCTGACTCGCGCGGGTCACCAGGTCACCGTCTTCGAGCGCGCAGACCGGATCGGCGGCCTGCTCCGCTACGGCATACCGGAGTTCAAGATGGAGAAGCGGCAGCTGGATCGTCGCCTCGACCAGATGCGAGGTGAGGGCACCAGATTCGTCGACGGCTGCGACGTCGGCGTGGATCTCGGCGTCGAGGAACTGCGGGCGACCTACGACGCGGTGGTCCTGGCCTGCGGTGCCACGGTCGCGCGGGACCTGCTCATCCGGGGTCGCGAGTACGAGGGCATCCACCTGGCCATGGACTACCTGCCGTTGGCCAACCGCGTCGTCAACGGTGACCTGTCCCGGTCCCCGATCAGCGCCGACGGCCGGCACGTTGTCATCGTCGGTGGGGGGGACACCGGCGCGGACTGCCTGGGCACCGCGCACCGGCAGGGAGCCGCCTCGGTCACCCAGATCGAGATCATGCCGGCACCACCCGAGGCGCGGGCCCAGGCGAACCCGTGGCCGACCTGGCCGCTGATCCTGCGTACCACCAGTGCCCATGAGGAGGGCGGGGAACGCAGTTTCGCCGTCGAGACCGAGCGGTTCCTCGCCGACGACAACGGCCGGGTACGCGCGTTGGTCCTGCGCGAGGTGGCCATGCACGGCGGTCGTTTCACCCCGGTCGAGGGAACCGCCCGAGAGATTGCGGCCGACCTGGTGCTGCTCGCGATGGGCTTCACCGGGGTGCAGCGAACCGGCCTCCTCGAGACGTTGGGCGTGGACATCGACGGCCGCGGCAATGTCGTACGAGACCACGATTGGCAGTCCACCGTGCCCGGCGTGTTCGTGGCCGGTGACGCGGGACGCGGGCAATCACTGATCGTCTGGGCGATCGCCGAAGGCCGTGCTGCCGCAGCAGCCGTCGACGGTTTCCTGACTGGCACGTCGATGCTGCCCAGGCCGGTCTCCCCGACCACGATGGCGCTGCGCTGACAGTGGGGCTGCGCTGGTTGTGGGCTGCGCTGACCCGCGCCCGGCGCCCCTAGGCTGAACCCATGTCACGCCGCGCCAAGATCGTCTGCACCATCGGGCCGGCAACGGCGACGCCAGAGCGGATCCAAGCCGTCGTCGAGGCCGGGATGGACGTCGCCCGACTGAACTTCAGTCACGGTACCCACGTCGACCACGAGGCCGCGTACGGCATGGTCCGGGATGCCTCCGATCGGACCGGCCGCGCCGTCGGAATCCTGGCCGATCTGCAAGGGCCCAAGATCCGGCTCGGCCGGTTCGAAGGCGGGCGAGCCGACTGGCCGGCCGGCTCTGAGATCGTGATCACCAACGACCCGTTGCCGCTGGGCACCGCGCAGCGGGTCGGCACCACCTATCCGCGGCTGGCCGCCGAAGTCGGGATCGGCGAGTCGATGCTCGTCGATGACGGCAAGCTCTCGCTGAAAATCATCGACGTCGTCGGCAACGACGTTCGCTGTTTCGTCGTCGAGGGCGGCGAGGTCAGCGACCACAAAGGACTGTCGCTACCCAACAGTGCACTGAGCACGCAGTCGTTGTCGGACAAGGACGCGGCCGACCTGCGCTTCGCACTCGGACTGTCGGTGGACTTCGTCGCGCTGTCCTTCGTCCGGGATCCGGCCGACGTCGAACCGGTCCGCGCCATCATGGCGGAGATGGGGGTCAAGGTCCCCGTCATCGCGA
>JACCTM010000226.1 GCA_013812385.1 Geodermatophilaceae bacterium
TGCTGAAGATCCCGGTCGGTGAGGACATCTCGCTGCGGGTCATCCACCGTGGCGTCGGTGCGATCACCGAGGGCGACATCAACCTCGCGATCGCCGACAACGTCATCGTGCTCGGGTTCAACGTCCGCGCCGAGGGCAAGGCCACTGAACTGGCCAACCGCGAGGGCATCGACATCCGGTACTACTCGGTGATCTATGCCGCGATCGACGAGATCGAAGCAGCCCTCAAGGGCATGCTCAAGCCTGAGTTCGAGGAGGTGCAGCTGGGTACGGCGGAGGTCCGCGAGGTCTTCCGGGTGCCGCGCATCGGCAACGTCGCCGGCTCGTTGGTCCGGTCCGGGACGATCGTGCGCAACAGCAAGGCACGGCTCATCCGCGACGGTGCGGTGGTCGCGGACAACCTGACCGTCGACTCGCTGCGCCGGTTCAAGGACGACGCGACCGAGGTCCGCGAAGGTTTCGAGTGCGGTATCGGGCTGGGGTCGTTCAACGACATCAAGCCCGAGGACGTCATCCAGACCTTCGAGCTCCGCGAGAAGCCGAGGGACTGACGCTCGACCCGAGTTGATCATCGGCAAAGGAATGGGTTTCCCGCCGGATAACCCACCCGTTTGCCGATGATCAACTCGTAGGTCCAAGAAGGAGGGGGTTTCCGGCGGTGTTCACCGCGACGATGTGGTGCGACATCCAACTCGGCGATGTCGCCTCGCTGAAGATGAAACGCTCGGTCGTCCGGCCGATCGTGGCCGAGCTGCGGCGCCGCTACGACGTCGCGGCGGCCGAGGTCGGTGCCAACGAGCTGTACCGCCGTACCGAGATCGGGGTGGCCGCTGTAGCCGCAACCGCGGGTCAGGCCGGTGACGTACTCGACGAATGCGAGCGGTTCGTCGCCGGGCGTCCGGACATCGGGCTGCTCGCCGTTCGACGGCAACTGTTCTCCCATACTGACGAACCGCCCCGAGAAGAGGACAGCCCCGATGGTTGATGCGGCCCGAGCCCGCCGACTGGCCGTACGTATCCGCGAGATCGTCGCCTCGACCCTCGAGCACCAGGTAAAGGACCCACGCCTGGGGATGGTCACGATCACCGACGCCAAGGTGACCGGCGATCTGCGGGAGGCCAGCGTCTACTACACCGTGTACGGCGACGACGCCGAAGTCACCGGATCAGCCATCGCCCTGGAAAGCGCCCGCGGTGTGCTGCGCAGTGCGGTCGGCAGGCAGACGGGAATCAAGTTCGTTCCGACGCTGACCTTCGTCAGCGACGCGGTGCCCAAGACCGCCCAGGACATCGAGGACGCCTTGGCTCGGGCGCGGGAGATCGACGCCGAGGTCGCCGCCAAGCGACAGGGAGCCAGCTTCGCCGGCGACGCGGATCCCTACCGCCAGCCACGCGCCGACGATTCCGAAGACCGCGACGACGGCGACGAACCGGAGGCGGCAGACGGCACAGACGAGCCGGACGACACCGACCAGGTCACCAGGAATGCCGAGTGAGGGACGCCCTTTATCGAAGCTATCGATACGGGGCGTCCTTTCCTCGGATCCGAAAAAGCCGCTGACTCCTCGATGACGGCCCAGCGCGGCGTCCTGGCCCTGGCCGCCCCGGCCTTGGTCGTCCTCGCCGCCGAGCCTCTCTATCTGTTGGTAGACACGGCCGTCGTCGGTCATCTGGGCTCGATCCCGCTGGCCGCGCTGGCCCTGGCGGGTGCGGCTTTCGCCTTCACCGCGTTCCAGTTCAACTTCCTGGCCTACGGAACGACCAGTGCAGCGGCGCGCCGGTTCGGCGCCGGAGACGTCGAGGGTGCCCGCGGACAAGGGGTGCAGGCCTCGTACCTCGCCGTCGGCATCGGTCTGGTCATGGTCGTGGCCTTCCAGCTGCTGGCCGGCCCGATCACCCGGACGCTGGCCGGTGGTTCGGGCACGGTGCAGGCCGAGGCCGAACTGTGGTTACGGATCGCGAGTCTGGGTGCTCCGATGGTCTTGTTGACCCTGGCCGGCAACGGTTGGATGCGCGGAGTTCAGGACACCGCCCGGCCGCTGCGCTACGCCCTGGCCGCCAACCTGGTGAGCGCGATCCTGTGCCCGCTGCTGGTCTATCCAGCCGGAATGGGACTTGCCGGATCGGCGGTGGCCAACGTCGTCGGACAGTCGTTGGGCGCGGCACTGTTTGTCGCCGCACTGCTGCGCGACACCGAACAGCGTCGTCCCGAGTTCACGGTTCTGCGCGCACAGATCGTGTTGGGCCGAGATCTCGCCATCCGTACGGTCGTCTTGCAAGGCTCGTTCTTGGTCGCCGCTGGGGTGGCCGCCCGGATCGGCACTGCTGAGGTCGGGGCGCATCAGATCGCCCTACAACTGTGGCTGTTCCTGGCCCTTGCCCTGGACAGCTTTGCGATCGCCGCGCAGTCGCTGGTCGGGGAAAGTCTCGGGGCAAACCGGTTGCACGAAGCCCGCGCCACCGCCTGGAAGGTCGCGCGGTACGGCACCGTGACCGGAGTCCTCGTGGCGGTCGTGTTGCTGCTCGGCCGGGACGCGATCCCGGAGCTGTTCAGCTCCGATCCGGCCGTGCTCGCCGGTGCGGCCACGGTCTGGTGGTGGTTCGCACTGATGCAACCGTTGGCCGGACTGGTGTTCGCTCTCGACGGGGTCCTGATGGGATCCGGCGACGTGGCCTTTCTCAGAACTCTCACCATCACCGCCGGCCTGGTCGGTTTCCTACCACTGACCCTGCTCTCCATCCCGCTCGGGCTGGGATTGAACGGCATCTGGGCCGGGCTGACTGCTCTGATCGTAATCCGACTGATCGGCGGATGCCTGCGGGTACGCGGAGGCCGGTGGGCGGTCGGTGGTGTCGGCGTCCGGTGAGGACTCCGCCAGCCCGGTGTCACGGCGCCAGCCCTGTGTCACAGTGGCCGCGTGTCACGACCAGCGCAGTCCGTCGACCAGGATGCCGAACGTCTGCTCGCAATGCTGCGCGGGACCGGGGGGCTCATGGTCGCCTTCTCTGGCGGGGTGGACTCCGGAGTCGTCCTGGCCGGCGCGGTACGGGCGCTCGGCCCTGGCCGGGTGATCGCAGCCACCGCGGTGTCCGGCAGCCTGCCTGTCGACGAACTCGAAGCGGCGGCGAGGTTCGCGGCGGAACTCGGCGTGCGGCACCTGACGCCGTCGACCGATGAGCTGGCCCGGCCCGGCTACCAGGCCAACGGCGGAGACCGGTGCTATTTCTGCAAGGCCGAGCTGCTCGACGTACTCCTTCCGCTGGCCGCTGAGCACGACCTGCCCTACGTTGCCACCGGAACCAATGCTGACGATCTGCGGGCAGGCTTTCGCCCAGGCATCCGGGCCGCCGCCGAGCGAGGGGCGATCCGCCCGCTGGCCGATGTTGGTCTTACCAAGGACGAGGTCCGTCAGATCGCTCGCCGCTGGTCGCTGCCGCTGTGGGACAAGCCGGCTGCTGCGTGCTTGTCGAGCCGGATCGCCTTCGGCGTGCCGATCACTCCCGCCCGGCTGGCCAGGGTCGACCGGGCCGAGCGCGGCCTACGATCGGCCCTGCGCGCGGCAGGGTTGCCCAGCCGCAACCTCCGGGTCCGCGATCTGGGCGACACCGCACGAGTGGAGGTCGACGCAGCGCTGACGTCAGCGTTGGCCACCCGACCGGATGTGCTGGCCGCCGTGACCGGCTTCGACCGGGTCGAGCTGGATCCGACGGGTTTCCGCTCCGGTGCGATGAACGAGTTGCTGCCCGACCCGGCTCGCTTCCGGTGAGGGCAGATTCGTTCAGTCGCGGGAGCTGAGAACGCAGAACTCGTTGCCCTCCGGATCGGCCATGACGACGAAGCCCGCATCATCGGGCTGCCCGACGTCAATGCGGGTGGCCCCCAAAGACTCCAGCCGAGTGACCTCGGCGGCTTGGTCGTCAGCGGCTCGGGGTGCCAGCTCGATGTGCAATCGATTCTTGACCTTCTTTCCTTCCGGCACGGGCACGAAGACCAGACCCGGACCTTGTTCCTCGACCGGGATGCTGTCGCCTTTTCGTCAGCGCGTGCGGTGGCACGATCACGACTTCGTCTGGCGCTTCATAGACGGTCTGCCAACCCAGTACCTCCGCCCACCATCGCGCCTGCGCACCGACGTCAACACAGTCGATCACGACCGAATACCACCGCACACTCACTGGAATCCCCTCTCGCGTCCGGGACGATCCCGGGCCCGGTGATCCTCTCGCCGACCACCGACATCGCCGGAGGGCGGCTAACGGCCGGCAGCGTCGAAATCCAGTGGTGTCGAGGCGCGGAGCGCCGATCATGGGCGCATGTCGATCGACATGTTCATCGAGCCTGACAGCGACCCGCGGGTCGAACCCCAGTGCTCCGGCCTGGACGCCCACGACATGGCCCGGCGCTCGGTGGAAACCTCCACGCTGTCGCTGCTCGGATTGGTCCGCCACATGGCCGAGGTCGAGCGCGGCTGGTTCCGGCGAAAGATGGCCGGACAGGACGCGCCGCCGCTCTTC
>JACCTM010000354.1 GCA_013812385.1 Geodermatophilaceae bacterium
CTCCTGCTCGATCAGACCAGGGGTGGCAGCCAAAGTGCGCAGGGCAACGATCAGCGCAACCGCCTCGTGGGTGGTCAGCCGCAGCGGGCGGCTCATCCCAGCATCGAAGGTCACCGCCACGTGATCATCGTCGAAGGACAGGTCGATCAGATCGCCCGGACCATGACCGGGTAGGCCACACATCCACAGCAGGTTGAGATCCTCGCGCAGTTCATCGGCGCTGACACCGAAATCATTTGCCGCAGAAGTGATCTCGATGTCGGGATGGGCCTGCAGATATGGAATCAGGGCCAGCAGGCGGGGTACCCGATCTGCACTGACGCTCATTGTTGTTTCAAGCCTCGCTCGCTGCGCTCACCGGTCGGGAGATCGGTCATCGCGGCCAGGCGTCGAAGCCGGCGGATCACCGCCTCGCGCAGCGCTATCGGTTCCTCGACGACGGCATCCGCGCCGAAGCTGGTGACCCGGTCGGCCAGCGCATGCAGGTCCGTGAGCGGGATCTCGATCAGGTCGGGATCATCGGCGCACGCCTTGCCGGCGCGCCGCAGGCCCTCCGCCGCGCCCGGGCGTACCCGGATCCGTGCGGTGACTTCGCTGGCTGGTGTGGCCGAGGCGACCATGGCGACCAGATCGACGTCCTCTGGTCGCTCGAACGCACCGGCCGGACCAACGGCTTTCGGCCGACCGGCGAAGCGGCTGAGTCGGAACGCCCGTGGTGCTTGTCGGGCCAGGTCGAAGCCGGCCACGTACCACCGGCCGCGTCTGGCCACGACTCCCCACGGGTGGATGCGGCGCGGCGTCGGATCCGAACCGTCCGGACGCCGGTAGTCGAAGCGGAGTTCGCGGCGTTCGGTGGCCGCGGCAAAGCAAGCACCAAAGGCGGGTTCCCCGGAGTCCAGCCGCGGTTCGAGGGGTACGGCTGCGTGCTCGTCGAGACTGACCCCGGCGGCCCGAAGTTTGTGCAACGCGCCCTCGGCGGCGCCAGCCAAGGCGGCCGAGTGCCAGAGCCGTGCGGCCAGACCCACCGCAGCGGCCTCGTCGGCGGCCAGTGAGATCGCCGGCAGCTCGTAGGCGTCACGGGCGATGCGGTATCCGTCCTCGTCGTCGAAGGCCGACCTACGGCCAGTCTCCAGGGGCACCCCGATCTCGCGCAGCTCTGCCTTGTCCCGCTCGAACATGCGCTTGAAGGCTTCCTTTGCCCGGTCGGTTCCGTCATCTGCCTCGTATCCAGGCACGGCCCGTCGGATCTGCTCGGCCGGGAGGTAGTGACGGGTGGCCAGCAGGCAGATCACGAGGTTGACCAAACGCTCGGCACGGCGGGTCGTCACGCTGCAACGCTAACCCGTGTCGAGGCCCTCGGATAACGTCGCACCCCGTGATTGCTTGGCGCGTCGGCGAGGTGACTTCGACGGGTCGCGATTGGAACGGCGCCATCGAGCTACAGGTGCTCGTGGAGGGCGAGTCGGTGCGCGCCCTGGCCTACCCCAGGCTTGTCGGGAGCCCGATACCCGGTGACACCGTTCTCCTGAACACGACAGCGCAGCGCCTGGGACTGGGTACGGGCGGGTACGCGCTCGTCGTTGCGATCCCTTCCCGGTTGCCCGCCGACCCGGCGCCTGGCGGACACCTGGTGAAGGGCCGCTATTTGCCGACGCAGGCCACGGTGCTGGGCGCCGACGAGCAGGATTCCCCGCACCATCAGCTGTTGCGTGATGCCGAAACCTTGGACGGCATGCCGGTGGTGATCGCCGATCTGCATTCCGCGCTACCGGCAATCCTGGTCGGGGTCCACCTCGACCGCCCCCAACTCAGAGTCGCGTATGTGATGACTGATGGTGGAGCGCTGGCGGCCTGGTTCTCGCGTACCCTCTCCGCGCTGGCCGAACACCTGGTCGGCACCGTGACGGTAGGTCAAGCCGTCGGTGGTGATTTGGAGGCGGTCACGGTCCACACCGGGCTGCTCGCCGCCCAGCACGTACTCAAAGCCGACATCGCGATAGTGACCCAGGGCCCGGGGAATCTCGGAACCGGGACGACATGGGGCTTCTCGGGAGTGGCTGCAGGCGACACGGCCAACGCTGTCCACCTACTGGAAGGGCAGCCGGTCGGCGCGCTGCGGATCAGCGACGCCGACCCCAGGTCCCGGCATCGAGGGGTATCGCATCATTCGCTGACCGCCTTCGGGCGCGTCGCACTGTGCGGCCTGGACCTTGCAGTGCCCGAGGGTCTCCCGGCGGAGCTGTCCGATCGGGTTGAAGAGGATCTGGCCGCGCAACCCGTACGAAACCGGATCGTCCACGTCTCCGACGTCGGGTTGCTCGACGCTTTGACGGCGAGTCCGGTACCGCTTTCCACCATGGGACGCGGTTTGGCCGAGGACCCGTGGTACTTCCTGGCCGCAGCAGCTGCCGGCCGCCACGCAGCCGGGCTGGTGTCGTCGCAGGTGCCGTAGAAGTTGGTGTTCTCAGTGGGCCAGTCTGAGGTCCAGTTCGAGCCAATTCGCCAGGTCCTGGATCTCGTCGTGCACAGCGGCCGCCACCTTCTTGGTGAAGGCCACATCCTCGTGGATAGCGTTGACGCGGAGTTCTCCGGCCTTGCGGTCGGCCTTGGCGTCGAGTTTTCCGACGAGCCGATCGCCATAGAGGATCGGCAGCGCGAAGTATCCCCAGCGGCGTCTGGCCACCGGCTTGTACATCTCGAGCTGATAGTCGAACTCGAACAATTCGGCCGCTCGCTTGCGGTCGTGGATCAGCCGGTCGAAGGGCGACAACAGCGCCGCGCGCCCGGAGATGGGTTGGCCGAGCTGCGACGGATCCACTCGCCAGATGCCCTTGACGTCCTCGACCGTTGCGGGTTCACCTGCTGTGCCGACGTCCACCGGCTCGACCGGGCATTCCGGTCCCCGCCCGCGGGCGATGCCCAGAGCGCGCAGCCGACGCTCGTTGCGGGTCCGCAGTGCCTCATCGGCAGGGATCACCTGATCGTCGGGGTAGACGCGTGAGGCCAGGTCCCAGAGCCGTTCTCGCCCGGCCCGTCCGGCGATGGCGACCTCGCCTCTGAGCACCATCATCTCCAGGAGCTGACTGACGTTGCGATTGTTGGTCCATCCGGTCGACTTCCACGGCCGTACGCAGGTGTCCGGGAGATCGCGCGAGGTCAGCGGCCCGGAGGCATCGAGCTGGGCGAGGATGTCGCGGCGGCAAGCATCATTGTCCATCACCCACTGCCGCAGGGACTGTCGCCAACCGAACAGCTCCCCGTGTTGCCAATCGGCCATGTCCGCGCGGTACAGGGCAAGGTCCTCGCTGGGCCGGATCGTCGCCCGCAGTTCGATCAGCGTCCGGTTCTGGAGCGCCGTGGCCAACTCGGCCGGCGAATACGACGAGCCCAGCCGACTCCAAGACACGAGGTCCGCGTTCGGCGCGATGGCGGCGATCGGGTCGATCTGCAGCAGAGTCAGCCGGCGCACCACATCGAACAGGTCGGTCGGGCGCGGGCAGTCCAGCAGCTGAGCCCGCACGGCGATGCGCCGCGCCTCGGCCCGCGTCAGCTCATGCACGCTCATCGGCCAGGCAGGGGCTCACATGCTCGCGATGAGCTTGTCGACGCGCTCATCGACGGACTTGAACGGGTCCTTGCACAGCACGGTGCGCTGCGCCTGATCGTTGAGCTTGAGGTGCACCCAGTCGACGGTGAAGTCGCGCCGTTTCTCCTGTGCCCGCCGGATGAACTCACCGCGCAGCCGGGCCCGAGTGGTCTGCGGCGGGACGCTCTTGGCGGTGAAGACCTCGAGATCGGTTGACACCCGGTTGACCGCTCCACGCTTGTCGAGTAGGTAGTAGAGGCCCCGGTCCCGGTTGATGTCGTGATAGGCGAGGTCCAGCTGGGCGATCCGTGGACTGGACAAGGGCAGATCGTGCCGAGCGCGGTAACGCTCGATCAACTGATACTTGGTCGCCCAGTCGATCTCCCGGTCGATCAGTGAGAGATCTTGAGAGTCGATGGCTTTCAGCGTACGACCCCACAACTCGAGCATGTCGATCAGATCTCCGCCGAACCCCTCTTTGTCGGCAAAGTCCGCGCACCGGGAGTGGTACTCGCTCTGGATCTCCAGTCC
>JACCTM010000372.1 GCA_013812385.1 Geodermatophilaceae bacterium
CTCAGGGAGAGCCGAGCGGCCGTACCAAGGGGAAAAGAATGGTGTCACGCAGCGTCACCGCTTCAGTCAGTACGGTCAACAACCGGTCGATTCCCAAACCGACCCCACCGGTGGGTGGCATTGCGTATTCCAGTGCTTGCAGGAAGTCCTCATCGAGCACCATGGCCTCGTCGTCGCCTGCCGCAACCAGGGCGGCCTGGGCGGCAAATCTGGCCCGCTGCTCAACCGGATCGGTGAGTTCGGAATAGCCGGTTCCGCGTTCGACGCCTCCGATATAGAGGTCCCACTTCTCGGCGATCCCCGGCCTGGTGCGGTGTGCGCGCGTGAGCGGCGAGGTTTCAACGGGGTAGTCGCTCACGAATACCGGTCCGGTCAGGGTGTGGGCGACCAGGACGTCGAACAGTTCCTCGGCAATCCGGCCGACTCCCCAAGCACTGTGGACCTCGATCTCGTGGCGCCCGGCCAGCGCGACCAGCCGCTCCCGCGGAGTGTCCGGGCCAACAGGTTCCCCCACCGCGTCAGACACCGACTGATAGAAGTCCTGCCACGGCCACTGCCCGGACAGGTCGAGTGTTTCCCCGCTATTTCGTTGAATGATCAACCCGTCGTGCAAAGCGCGTGCACACGCCTGAATGAGCCGGGTGGTCAAGGCGGCGACATCGCCGTAGTCAGCGTAGGACTGATAGAACTCCAGCATGGCGAACTCAGGGCTGTGGGTGGCATCGACCCCTTCGTTACGAAAGTTCCGATTCAGTTCGTAAACGCGCTCGAGGTCGCCGATGATGCAGCGTTTCAAGTACAGCTCCGGCGCGATACGGAGATAGAGCGCAAGGTCCAGCGCATTGGAGTGCGTCACGAACGGGCGTGCCGAGGCACCTCCGGGAATGACCTGCAGCATTGGTGTCTCGATCTCGATGAAGCCGTCGTTGTCCAGAGTGGCTCGCAGGGCACGCAGCACCGCTGCTCGGTCGCGCGCCATCTGCCTGGCCTGCTCGCGCACGATGAAGTCGACGTAGCGGCGCCGTACCCGCAGTTCCTCGCTCATCGCTCGATGCGCAACCGGGAGCGGGCGCAAGGCCTTGGCCGTGAAATTCCACCCGTCGGCAAGGACCGAGAGCTCACCCCGTCGGGACGTGCCCACCTCGCCGGTGACGAAAATGGTGTCCCCCAGGTCGACGTCGCGCTTCCACGCGGCCAGGACATCGGGCCCGACGCGGTCCTGAGCCAGCATGACCTGTAGTTCGACGCCACCCTCGCGAAGGGTCGCGAAGCACAGCTTGCCGGTATTGCGGGCGAAGATCACCCGTCCGGCGACGCCGACAACGTCGCCGGTCTGGCTGTTCGGCTCCAGGTCGGGGTAGGCAGCTCGGATCTCGCGTAGCGAGTGGGTACGGGCGACGCTGACGGGATAGACATCGACGCCCTCGGCGCGTAGCCGGTCGAGCTTCTTCCGACGGATCCGGAGCTGCTCCGGGACCTCATCGGGGAGGCTGTCGCCGTTGTCGCTGGCATTGGCGTCAGTCACGCGGCGAGCGTAGTGCGGCCGGCGGCTCGCCTCGATTCGGTGTTCCGATCGAGGGCGAGGAACGCAGCCCATTGGAACGCCTTCGCCGGATCAGCCGGGAACGATCTCGAACCGCTGTCGGCCGTGGATGCGATATATCTGGAAGTCGCGGTTCAACGTGATCACCTTCCGGAGCCCTCTCTCCTCGGCGAGGGCGACCAAGGTGGCGTCCGCAAGATCCATCGGAAGGTCCGCGTACTTCGCCATCAATCGGGAGCTCCGCTCGAGCGCTGAACGAGACAGGTCGGCGATGTCCAATCGCCCGGTCAGCAGCAACCGCCATAGGGCATCTTGCCCTGCCCGGCCGCCCGCTCGGGACAGCAGATACATCGCCACGGTGAACGCCGGCCACGTTGTCAGCAGCGGTGGGCGAAGGCCAGCCAGAACAAACCGGCAGTCACTCACCAAGGAGAGTTGTGTCAGCGCGTTCGGGGGCAGCCCGCCGAATGAACTCTGACAAAGACTCACCTTTGACCGCGGCCGCTCGCTGCAGGCGCCTCTCGAGTTCTGGGTCGATGCGGAGGCTCTTCATTCCAAGAAATGTATCACGTGCCGTACGAGACGAGATACGTCTGCCGCTTTCTTCAGTTGCGTTCGAAGGCCAGCCGCAGGCCATGCAGGGTCAGGTCGGGGTCATGCTCCTCGATGGTCTTGGATGCGGCGATCACCAGTGGGGCCAGGCC
>JACCTM010000394.1 GCA_013812385.1 Geodermatophilaceae bacterium
GCAGCCAAGCGCCTGACCGGCGCGGCCTGAGCGTCGCACGCCCGCACAAGGCGGCGGTGGCGACCTGCCGCTGCCTCCGCCGCCTTGTGCACCCGCGCACTCGCCTCGGTACGCCGGGAGACGACGGTTGCGAACCTCGTACAGTCGGACCGCTCTTTTCGGTGCGGGAGGGGGGAGTCGAACCCCCACGCCCGAGGGCACCAGATCCTAAGTCTGGCGTGGCTGCCGTTACACCACTCCCGCCGCGCACCGCAGTCTAGGCAGGACGGCTCGTCGTCGCGATGCAGTTCATGGCAGGCTTAGCGCCGTGCCCCGTGACCCGTAGCAGATCCAGGCCGAGATTGACCAGGCGCGAAACGCGCTCGCCGGAACCCTCGACGAGATCGCCTACCGCACCAGTCCCAAGAAGCTGAAGGGCGATGCCCAGACGGCAGTCAAGGAATGGATCGCCTCGCCCCGAGGACAGCTGGCCATCCGGGTTGCGGCTTCGCTCGTGGCACTGCGCGTCACAGTGGGCGTGGTACGCAAGGTCCGCAAGCGATAGACAGGGTGTTCGGCGGGCGCGCGCAGCGGGTCGAGCCGGGACCAGGACAGGATTCGGTCTGGGACTACCCACGCCCGCCGTCGATCGAGCAGACCACCCGACACGTAGTCGTCGTCTTCGATGCCCAGGTCGTTGCTGACTCCGCTCGGGCCTGGCGCGTGTGCGAGACCAGCCATCCACCGGTTTACTACGTGCCCCGCGAAGACATCTCGGGCGGCGTCCTCGTCGCCGCGCCGGGTGCGTCGTACTGCGAGTTCAAAGGTTCGGCGACGTACTGGTCACTGCGTGCCGGTGATCGGGTCGAGCCCGAGGTCGCTTGGTCGTATGAGAACCCGAGCCCGGAGTACGCCGCGCTGGCCGGCGCCGTGGCCTTCTATCCCGGCCGGGTGGACCTGGCGTCGCTGGATGGCGAGCCGGTACGACCGCAAGCCGGCGGCTTCTACGGCGGTTGGATCACCGACGACGTCGTCGGGCCGTTCAAGGGAGAGCCTGGTACGTCAGACTGGTAACGGCCGTAGTCCCCGGTCGCGAACGTGTCGCGACTGCTCAGGTGAGTCCGAGGTCGCGCTGCAGCTTCGCGACATGACCGGTGGCCTTGACGTTGTAGAAGGCGTGCTCGACCGTCCCGTCGGTGTCGAGGACGACAGTCGAGCGGATGACCCCGGTGATCGTCTTCCCGTAATTCTGCTTCTCCCCGTAGGCCCCATATGCCTGCAGCGTCGAACGGTCGGGATCAGACAGCAAGGGGAACCCCAGTCCTTCCTGCGCGGCGAAGCGGGCCAGCGCATCCGGCTCGTCCGGGGAGATCCCGACGACTGCGTAGCCGGCGTCGCGGAGGTCGTCGTCGGCGGCCTGGAAATCGATGGCCTGCGTCGTGCATCCCGGTGTCATGGCCTTGGGATAGAAGTAGATGATCGCCTTCTTTCCTGCCAGGTCGGACAACGAAACCTGAGTCCCGTCGGCGGCAGTCAGGCTGAAGTCGGGGGCGCGCTCGCCTGGGGAAAGTCCTCTGCTCATCCATCCACCGTATCCGGGCGGTCAGTCTGCCAGCGCGGACTGCATGGCACCGGAGATCGCGCGATGGCGGACGAGCATGGCGTCCAGCTCGGGGTGTACGGCCACACCGTCCACCACGACCAGGGCGCCGCCCACGACGGTATGCCTGGCGGCGCTGGGGCCACAGCGCAACCACGCCTCGATCGGGTCGCTGAGGGCTCCGGCGAAGGCCGGGCCCTCCAGGGGCCACACCACCAGGTCACCGCAGGCGCCGATCGACAGTTCGCCGATCTCGCCGGTACGACCCAGGCAACCAGCACCGCCCCGAGTGGCGATCTCCAGGGCATCTCGGGCCGACATGGCAGCCGCGCCGTGGCGTAACTTGCCCTGCAGCATCGCCGTACGAGCCTCCAACCAGAGCGAAGCGGAGTCCGCCGAGGACGAGCCGTCGCACCCGAGACCGACTGGTACGCCGGCCGCCCGTAGCTCCGCGACCGGCGCCAGCCCACTGCCCAGGATCATGTTGCTGCTCGGGCAGTGCGCTGCGCCGGTGCGCCAAGCACCGAGCCGGATCACCTCGTCGGCGTCAGGCCACACACAGTGCGCGATCCAGGACCGCGATGTTCCCCAGCCGACATCCTCGAAGTAGTCCACCGGACGCCGCCCGAAGGTCTCGAGACAGAACGCATCCTCGTCCTTGGTCTCGCACAGGTGCGTGTGCAGGCGGACATCGAGCCGCTCGGCCAGCTCCGCGGTCGCCCGCATCAGTTCGGTCGACACCGAGAACGGGGAGCACGGCGCGAGCGCGATCCGCACCATGGCGGCTGGCCTTCGATCGTGATGCAGCTCGACCAGGCGCTGGGAGTCGGTGAGGATGTCGTCGTCGTGTTGGACGACGGAATCGGGGGGTAACCCACCGTCTTTGACCGACAGCGACATCGAGCCACGGGTGGGGTGGAATCGCATACCGAGGTCCTGAGCGGCTCGGATCTCGGCTGAGATCAGGTCACCGGAACCCTTGGGGTGCACGTAGAGGTGATCGGTCGAGGTCGTCGCCCCGCCGAGTGCGAGTTCGGTCAGGCCGACGTACGCGCTGACGTAGGCGGCTTCCTCATCCATCCGCGACCACAACGGGTAGAGCGTGACCAGCCAGTCGAACAGTCCACCGGTCAGCGCCGGAGCAAACGCGCGCGTGAGGTTCTGATACATGTGATGGTGGGTATTGACCAAGCCGGGAGTCACCAGGCAGCCCTCGGCATTCAGTAGCTGTCTGGCCTCTGGTTGTCGGTCGGCTGGTCCGCCTATTCCACTGACCACGCCGTCGGTGATCGCCACCCAACCACCGAGGATTTCGCGTCGCTCCGCGTCCACGGTGGCTACCAGTTCTGCACCACTGACCACCAGGTGGGCGGCTGTCGGTTGTTCGGTCACGCTGGCGATCTTGCCGTCCGGTCAATGGGGAAGATGGAACCGGGTAGTCGCGGTCCCAACTGACCCACCGGCGCTGCCAAGCCGACTGGACGGTCCGCTGTCGCCTAGGGTCGCCTCTGTGCCCGTACTCACCCCCAGCACGGTTGACGAGGCGCTCGCCCATCTCGGCGAGCACCCGGCGTCGCTGGTCCTGTCCGGTGGGACCGACGTCATGGTCGAGATCAACATGGCTCACCGAAAAGCGCCCGACGATGTAGTGGCGCTGCGCGGTGTCGACGAACTGCGGGCCTGGAAACGCCACCCATCCGCAGCTGGAGGAGCCGGCACGGTGACGATCGGAGCAGCGCTTCCGTACGCCGAAATGGAGCATGGCGAGCTCGCCGAGCTGTTCCCGGCGTTGGCCCAAGCCGCTCGTACGGTCGGCTCGCCGCAGATCCGCGCCGCCGG
>JACCTM010000396.1 GCA_013812385.1 Geodermatophilaceae bacterium
GCTCGCGGTCACGAGCCAGTCGATCACTGCTGCTGACGATCGAGTGCCTGCTGCGCCTTACGGTGACGGTTCTCGGCGCGGCGTAAGTCGATGCGAATCTCGTCCAGCCGCCGTCGGGAGTCGGTGAGCTGCTCGTGCAAGTGGCGTACCCGGGTCTGTTGTTCCTCCTCGGCCCGAACAGCCTTGGCCAGCGCCGAGTCGGCCTCCTTGACCGCCCGCGTAGCCTCGGCGAGGACCTGGCGTCGTCGCTGCTCTTCGGCTTTCGCCTCAGCCTTTGCCTGCGCTCGAGCTGCGGCTTGTGCGGCCCGCATCTGCGCCTCGGTCGGCTTGCTTGCCGTGCCCGGCCGAGTTGGCTTGGCTGCCTTCCCCGCCTTCCCAGCCTTGGCCGCGGTGCTCGGCTCGGCTCGCTGACGTGCGCTGCTCGGCCGTACGACGCTGAGCTCGGGTGGCGAGGCGAATCCGAAGCCGTCCCAGCGCGCCGGACGTAGCAACGTTCCGGAGCGGAGCTGCTCGACGACGCTTTGATCGGCCACGGCAGCGTTCAGCGTCGAGACCACCTCTTCGCGCAGCCCCGGGGCCGGCGATCGCTGCCCGGTGACTTGGAATGCCTGGTCGGCCAGCTCCTCGATAAGCCCGCGCCGCAGCGTCGACAGCTCGCGCATCCGCGCGCCGTCCAACGCCTCCTGGGCTGCCCGCAGCGCGTCCCCGAGTTCGGCCAACCGCGGCGCGGCCTCGGGATCGGACCGGACGAGGAGGTTGAGCGCGTACGCCGATCGGGTCGGCTTGCGTAACCCGGCAATGTCCTTGGCTGCTGCCTTGTCGTTGTCGTTGTCGCTGGACCGGGCCTGCGCAGCGAGGGCCGAACGGCGTTGCATGAAGTCGTCCGGGTCGACCGAGTACAGCTCCTCGATCGCCTCCTGCACGACGTCGTCAGCACTCACGAGCGTCATCCTGCACCTGGGCGCCGGCTGTGCGGGGGTGTCTATACCTCTGCGTTCTGCGGAGCCGCGAATACATCGGGGGTCATCGACTATCAGGTGCCGACCGAGTTCTGCACCCCGCTGGCCGAGTTCGACGGCAGCGTGATCGTCGAGCGCACCGCAGGCGAGGTGTCGGCTCGCTGTCACGACGAGCAGGCCAACTTCCTGGCACTGAAAGACTCGTCGTCCAGCTGAGTGAGCTTGGCCGCGCCGTCTACATACGGGGGGTCAGGGCGAGCTGCCGGGACTGAGCGACCAGAACGCCTGCCCCGTCCCAGATCTCGCCGTCCTCCGACAGCAGCCCACCTTGTACGAACTGGGTACGGAACGCGCAGCGCAACGGACCTGGGGCCGGGACCGCCCGGATATGCACGGTCAGTTCCAGGGTCGGCACCCAACCCGGTCCGATCCCGATGTTGAACACCGGCGGGGCGAAGGCGTCGGCCACCAACAGCAGGCCGATCGGGTCGACGCGCGCAGCGCTCGGACTCTTGTCGGAACCGCCGGTCTCGTACGGCCTGCTACCCGCAACGTTGGCTGGGAATCGGGTCGCTGCGCCGTCGGAGAACGCGAACCAGCCGGCCACCTCGGCCCGACCGGTCGGGTGGCCATGCATGAATCCTTCGTCGCCCGGTCGCCAACGCACGGCCAGCCGATCGTAGAGAGCCGGCCACGGGGGCGACGAGGACGGCACGGCGACGCAGTTCTCGTAGGGCGGCAGCTCGGGAGGCCTCCCGCTGACGAGCACCGCATCGGTGCCCGAGGACTCGCCGAAGGTACCGAGCACCCGGAAGGACTCGCGACCGTCCTGCTCGAACCTCGCCATGAGTGTGGCGGTTCTCCTGCCCACCCGTACCGACTCGACGAGTACCGAGCAGGGACCGGTATGGGCCGGCGCCAGGTAGTGCGCGGTCACCGCCAGCGGAGGGCGCCCGATGGACTCGGCCATCGCCCGACCGGCGATGGCCAGCAGATATCCGCCATTGGGGACCCCGGCGATGTCCCAGCCGGTTCCGACGAACCCTTCGTACTGACCGTCTGCTGTCTTCTCAACCGCAGTCACCCGGGCGAAGTCATCACTCACCTGCCGGAGGCTATCCGCAACTGCCCGTTGCTCGTTCGTCGCGGGACACACAGGAAAGGACCAGCAGTGTCAGGCTAGAGACCGATCTTGTCGCCGAGGCCACCGCCAAGATGCTTCGGATCGATGTTGAACTTGCTGAGCAGGCCACCGTGCTGATCGGTGTCGACCTGATCGGGAAGCTCGGCGTGTGCCTGGTCGGCCTGGTCGTTGTCTCCGCGTGAGCGGATCATGTCGATGATCTTGTCCTTGGGGATGTTCATGATGGCTGCTGCCCCTCAGTAGTGGTTTGATGGCCGGGCATTGCCCGCCGCTGCATCAGGTGTTGTCGGACGTGTCGAAGCCGGCCCTGTCCACTCGGCGGTGGAAGCGCATACCGGACAGGCCGCCGAGGACGGCCGCGATCAGCGTGACCACCAGC
>JACCTM010000419.1 GCA_013812385.1 Geodermatophilaceae bacterium
GCTCGTAGCCCGGGTCGACCTCAAAGCCGACCGCCAGGCCGGTGTTCTCCGGGTTCAGTCGGCGCACGGCGAGCGGCGGATCGACGTCGGATCGGTGAGTCAGCAGTTGGCAACGGAGCTGTCCTACATGGCCGCCTGGATGGGCCTGGACCGGGTGGAGGTCGGGGACCGCGGCGACCTGGCCGAGGCGCTGCGGGCAGCGCCCTAGCGTCCGCGGCGGAGTAGGACGTCGCCACTCATCGTGGAGGCGGAGATCCTGAGGTCCGGGCCGCTGTCTTGTTCGCCAGCTTCTTCACCCGGGCCGGCAACGGAGTCGTCAGGTCCGAGTTCGGAAGCGACGTCGCCGGACAGGCTTGACACGTCCAGCCACAGCAGCAACCCGGTAGCCACTCCGATGATCACGTCGCCCGACATCGTCTTGGCCTGCACCGACCCTGCCGACGCCGAACCGACGATGACGTCGCCGGAGGCCGACCGTGCGGTGAGGTCGCCGGACAGTCGACCGATCATGACCGCTCCCGAGGCGGTCTGCACCGACGCCTCGGTGCCGCTGACATCCACCCGGACGTCGCCGGAGGCCGAACGTATCTGAACCGGTCCGTCGCCGTGCCCGACGTGGACGTCACCGCTGGCTGTCATGATCTCCAGGCGGCCCCGCACGTGTGACAAGGAGACGTCCGCGCTGGCCGTGGCAACGGTCGCACTGTCCAGGACGCCGCGAGCCTGGACGTCCGCGGTCGCGGTCTCTACGTCTATGCGCGAACCGCTTGGCATGGTCACGATGATTTCCAGAGCCGGCTGACGAAGCATCTTGCGATCGGGGACATCGATCCGAAGACGTCCACCGTCCTCGCTGAGCTGTACCCGGGTGCGCTCGGCGAGCTCTGCTCCCTTGGCGTCGTTGGGAACGATCTCGACGGTTGTCTCGACAACGTCGGCCGCGGTGATCTCCACCGTGCCGGCCTGGTTGCGGACCGAGACGTCGAGTGGGTTGGGAGTGGGGAAGCGGTGGGTGAGTGCATGGACAGGTCCGGCGGATCCGGGCATCGAGGTCATCAGGAACTCCAGGTGTGGTTCGGGCGGTGGCGGGTCAGGAACGGTGATAGCCGGACAGTCGGCGTCCCGGAGGAGGCGGGGGCCCTGGCGGACCGGACGGCGGGGGCACCCGGGAGAGCGCTCCGGCAATGGTGCGGGTGAGCCAGGCGTTCAGGGACAGCGCCGATTCGTTGGCCCGACTCTCCGCGGCGGATTTGACCGCCTCGGGCATCCGCAGGCTCACCCGGGCAGCACCGGCCTCACTGTCGGCCTCGATGTTCATGAACGACTCGTCGGCCGGAGCGGCGGTGATGGTCTCCGCCGTCACGACGACCTCGGGCTCACCAGCACGCATCCGGATCTCAACACTGCCCGCGCCCCACGCGGCCGTCACCTCCGCGGCGAAGGCACTCAGGGCATTGGTCAGGGCGAGCCGGGCACCCGGTTCCAGCGCATCAGCGAGCCGGCGGGCCGTCTCGCGGGCCTGCTCGTCACCCATGGCAGCGGCGGTGAGCAGGTGCGAGCGCATCGTTTCGACGTAGGGCGTGAGATCCATGCTGGTCACTATGACGCCACAGATCGTGTCAGTGCGACTGTGGGTGGGCGGCTGAGCAGGAGACCCGGGGGTTGTACGTGCGGTGGCGGCGCCATGGAGCGAGTAACCGATCGGTCTGGCGGTGGCCTGCCCGGCTGTGTGCCGGCTTGGCCTCATAGTGGTGGCGGAGGTATTCGGTGTACGGCGATGTCGTCATGACGCCACTATGACGCCATATCTGACATCTGTCAAGCGTCATTGTGCGTCGCTCCGCCCGATAGGTCCGGAAGTATGAGACGTGCGCGTGCCGCCGGAACCGCGCGGGTCGTCCCGGATACCCTCGGCCGGTGCCGAACCTCGTGCCCTTGCGCGTCCAAGTCATCGCGCAGACCCAGTTCACCGCTCCAGCCGATGTCCCGTGGGACACCGATGTCGACGGGGGGCAGGCACTGGCCGAATTCGCCGGCCGAGCCTGTTATCAGTCGTGGACCAAGCCCAACCCGCGGACGGCGACCAATGCGGGCTATCTCACCCACATCCTGGAGGTCGGCCACCTCTCGGTCCTCGAGCATGGGTCGGTGACGGTCTATCTCACCGGAATATCGCGTTCCCTTACCCACGAGTTGATCCGGCATCGACACTTCTCCTACAGCCAGCTCTCCCAGCGGTACGTCCCCGAGCGCGACGCGGCCTTCGTCGAGCCCGAGGTCATCGGGTCCGACCCCGAGCTGCATGCGAAGTTCATGGCCGCCAGTGACGCGGCGCTGAGCGCATACACCGAACTCCTCGAGGGACTCGAGAAAAAATTCGCGGATGTCGAGAACGCCACGTTGCGGCGCAAGCAGGCTAGGCAGGCAGCCCGCGCCGTACTGCCGAATGCGACCGAGACGCGCATCGTGGTCACCGGGAACTACCGGGCTTGGCGGCACTTCATCGCGATGCGGGCCAGCGAGCACGCCGACGTCGAGATCCGGGAACTGGCGATCGCCTGCCTGCGGGAACTCCGGGAGGTGGCCGGCAACGTGTTCGCCGACTTCCGGATCAGCGAACTTCCCGACGGCACCGAGGTGGCGGCCAGCCCGTTCGTGTCAGAGGGCTAGCCGGGCCGAGACCGGCGGTACCGTGGGGCCATGACCGCTGACCTGGCTCGGCCCTTCGGCCGAGTCCTCACTGCGCTGGTGACTCCCTTCTTGCAGGACGCCAGCCTCGACCTCGACGGTGCCGTACGCCTTGCCACCCACCTCGTCGACGCGGACCGGCATGACGGCCTGGTGCTCAGCGGCACGACCGGGGAATCAGCCACGACCTCCGACGCGGAGAAGGAGTCGCTGCTGCGCGCGGTGATCGAGGCAGTCGGGGACCGGGC
>JACCTM010000425.1 GCA_013812385.1 Geodermatophilaceae bacterium
TCCAGCCCATCCACCAACGCAGATCGGTGGTCGTGCCCGGGCCGAACCGACGCAGCCATTGGTGGCCACATCCCGGGCCGCATCCCGCTCGTCGAGGCAATCGATGCCGCCGGGAAGCACGGAGTCCGTCGCGGCCCACGTGTACTGCCCGTTGATCCACGATCCGGACGGGCGGGTACGACCAGCGCCCCGTCGAAGCCCAACCCGAACAGCACCCGGGTGTGCGCGGCCTGGGTTGCGGCGTACGACTTTCCGGGAGACAGCTGGAGCGGGTGCGCCAGGACGGGGACGAGCCGACCGAGCTGGCGGGCGGTCATCGGGCCCTGTTCGTGCAGCACAGCGAGAACCTCGCGTTTTGCAGGACACAGCCAGGCGTCGCCGTCGTCGATGCCGTTGTCCTGCAGGAGCTGAACCGTGCGCTTGTGTTCCGTGACGGCCAGCTTGCGGGTCGCCGCCGCATGCATCCGACGGATCGTCTGTGGCGTGGCCACCCACAGGGTGCGGCGCATCGCATGCTGACGCAGAAGCGTCCCTTCCTCGTAGAGGGCGCGTTCCACCGCCTGCACCGTGGGCGATCGCATCCGCACCATCGCAGACAGATAGACCGTCACCGGATCGGTGGTGCAGCGCGACGAGATCCTCGGCGATGGTTGCAATGTCGTCGGTGCGCAGCTCGGGCAGCAGCCTGTGTCGCCATGCGAGCCGAGACCGCCGCTCGGCGACATCGATTCGAGCGTCGGTTCATCGTCGGTAGACGAACGCCGATCCGGTGTTGTTCCCCAGGACCGTGCTGTCGCTCTCCGAGCCCTGGACCACCATCGTGTCCGTGCGCATCGCCTCGCATACCTTCTCGCGTCGCGACGTCGTCACGGGCACAGGGTCACATGGAGTGCGTCGAGGAAACCGATTTCCCGCCTGATTCGTTGTGTTGTGGGTGACCGAGAGCCGCGATTTCAGAAGGCGGCGCCGGCAACGGCTGGTCATCGTCGCGATCGTGGTCTTCGCGATGCTGGCAGCTACCCTCGCCGGACTCGTCGCAGCCTTTGCCGATCCGAGCGTCCAGTCCGGCGGTACGTCGGCCGTCCTGACACCGACATGATCGGCGCGAACGTTTCTGACCGGGCGGCTCTTGAAGGGTGCCAGCCGTGGCACGCATTGTGGTGAACACGCGGTCGGCAGGCCGTCGCCGGTCACCGGCAGGATCGCTGGCCGCGACGCTACTGTTTGTGGGTGCGGTGTTTCTTGCGCACGGACTCCAGTGCGCCGCAGGACAAGAGCACGACGCGGTCGCCACAAGCCATCCGCCGACTGTTCTTGGCACTGTTGATGCTTCGATCCACACCGTCGATGCCGGAGTCGGTCTGCTGTTCTCCGTGGCCGTGCCTCAACTGGGGCATCTGGTCGAACTGGCTGGAGCTGACCGGTTGAGCCACGCGGGCGTGGTCTGCGTGGCTGTCCTCCTCACCGGAGCGGTTTTTGCGATGTCTCTCACGAGGCGACAGCCATCCCGCGGTGACCCCCCACCGTGGCCGGCGCGCAACCCAGGGGTACTCCGGACAATCATGGATCGAAGGCTCCCCCCGCCGCCCACCCTGGCGCTGCTCTGCGTCTGCCGAACCTGATCGGTCTCCGCCTGTCGTGACAACGACGGCGGCTGCCCGTTCATCCATCAGACACGCTAGTCAGGAGAAGGACCATGCGCACACGTATCAGCACTGTCCTCGGCACTGTCGCCGCGGCCGCTCTGCTCGCCGCCTGCGGCAGCGACGCCGAGACCACAGCACAGGACCACAATGCGGCGGACGTCAGTTTCGCCACCGAGATGATTCCACACCATCGCCAAGCTCTGGAGATGGCCGAAATGGCATCGACCCGGGCCAGCAGCCCCGATGTCGTGCAGCTGGCCGAGGAGATTGCCGGCGCACAGGACCCCGAGATCGAGACCATGTCCGGCTGGCTCGAGGCGTGGGGAGAGCCGGTCCCCGAGGAGATGGGCGGCATGGAGATGGGCGGCATGCCCGGCATGATGTCCGAGGAGCAGATGCGGGCCCTCGAGGGAGCCAGCGGGGCGGCCTTCGACGAGATGTTCCTGGAGATGATGATCGAGCATCACACCGGTGCCATTCAGATGGCCCAGACCGAACAGAGCGACGGTCAGTATCCGGAGGCGATCGACCTCGCCGAGCAGATCGAAGAGGGGCAGACCGCCGAGGTCGAGACGATGCAGGACCTGCTCGGTACGAACGAATAGCTTGCCCGCCATGGGGGTGGTCCTGCCTGGACCATCCCTGGCCAGGTCGACTTCCACGCCTGCAGTCGGCTCACGGTCGCGTCTATGGCTGAGATTCCGGGTCTGGTCAGTTCCTGGTCTCCTTCGACGACGGGAGCGCCAGCTGGGAAAACGTGGCGATGTGGGTGGGGAGCCGGAGGCATTGGTCGTGGTCGACGAGGGCGGCGAGGCGCCCATGCTCTACCTGGCCATGCTCTACCTGGCCATGTCCGGCCGGGGCATCCTGGCCGGCGCCGAGGGCGGCCTCGCCTTCGCCACCCGGTACACCGATTGCCCCGCTTCGATCGGCGCCAGATCTTCGCGCAGATTGGGCGCCCGGGATTTGCCGGCATGAAGCAGGGCACTACCGTCGACGCTGTCGGCCGAACCCCGTCACCAGGAGCAGCCAAGTGGGAGTGATCGCAAGGCAATTCGGTCTACCGTCGGGACCTGTTGGTCGCGTCGTCGGCCGCTTGATGGCTCGCAACAACGGAAGCACGTCGGCGCTCAGGCAGCGCGCGATGGGCCTTGCCGCGGCGCTCCGTGGGCGAATCGTTCACATTCGGGCCTCCTGAC
>JACCTM010000242.1 GCA_013812385.1 Geodermatophilaceae bacterium
TGCTGTTCGCCGAGATCTGCCAGCAGGCCGACCTCCCACCGGGGGTGGTCAACATCATCACCGGCGCCGGAGACACCGGGCGGGCGCTCGTCGAGCACCCAGACGTGGACAAGATCGCGTTCACCGGCTCGACCGATGTGGGTCGCCAGATCGCCGTAAGCGCAGCGGGGACCCGCAAGAAACTGACGCTGGAACTCGGCGGCAAGGCCGCCAACATCATCTTCGACGACGCCCCGATCGACCAGGCGGTCGAAGGCATCGTGAACGGCATCTTCTTCAACCAGGGCCATGTCTGCTGCGCCGGGTCCCGGCTGCTGGTCCAGGAGTCGGTCGTCGACGAAGTCATCTCCGCGCTGAGGCGCCGCCTCAAGACCCTGCGCGTGGGCGATCCGCTGGACAAGAACACCGACGTCGGCGCGATCAACTCGGCTGAACAGCTGGCCCGGATCCGGGAACTCTCCGACATCGGCGAGGCCGAGGGCGCGGTTCGCTGGTCTCCACCATGTGCTCTTCCTGATCGCGGATTCTGGTTCCCGCCAACCATCTTCACCGAGGTTTCGCAAGCCCATCGCATCGCCCGGGACGAGATCTTCGGACCGGTGCTGTCAGTGCTGACCTTCCGTACGCCCGACGAGGCCGTCGCAAAGGCCAACAACACGCCGTACGGGCTGTCGGCCGGCATCTGGAGCGACAAGGGTTCCCGGATACTGGCCATCGCCTCTCGGCTGCGGGCCGGGGTGGTGTGGGCCAACACCTTCAACCGGTTCGACCCGACGAGCCCGTTCGGTGGTTACAAGGAGTCCGGCTACGGCCGAGAAGGAGGCCGGCACGGCCTGGCCGCCTACCTGGCCGGCGTCGAGGAGGAATGAGCGTGACCCAGCGACTAGATGTCCGGAAGACGTACAAGCTCTACATCGGTGGGAAGTTTCCGCGCTCGGAATCCGGGCGCAGTTATGTCGTCGCCGATACCAAGGGTGGCTTTCTCGCGAATGCGAGCCGGGCCTCACGCAAAGACGCCCGCGATGCCGTCGTGGCGGCGCGTGCGGCCTTCTCGGGGTGGGCTGGCACTACTGCGTACAACCGGGGTCAGATCCTCTACCGGGTCGCTGAGGTGATGGAGGGCCGCGCGGATCAGTTTGCCTCGGAGGTCGCCGCCGGTGAGGGGCTGCGGCTGCCACAGGCGCGTACGGTCGTCGCCGCCGCCATCGACCGCTGGGTCTGGTACGCCGGCTGGACCGACAAGCTCGCCCAGGTCGTAGGTGGAACGAACCCGGTCGCCGGTCCGTATTTCGACTTCTCCATCCCCGAACCGACTGGTGTGGTGGCTGTGCTTGCCCCGCAAGACTCTTCGCTGCTGGGGCTGGTCAGCGTCCTTGCCCCGGCACTGGCCGGTGGCAACGTCGTCGTGGCGGTGTCCTCGCAACACAGGCCGCTCCCAGCCATCACGTTGGCTGAGGCGTTCGCCACCTCCGACGTGCCCGGCGGCGTGGTGAATCTGCTCACCGGTGGCGCTGCGGAGATCGGCCCTTGGCTGGCCGAGCACGGCGACGTCAACGCGATCGATCTGACCGGAACCCTCGGCGCCTCGGATGGCGACGAGGCAGCCGATACCGAGCTGGCGAGGGATCTGGAGGCAAAGGCGGCCGGCACGCTGAAGCGGGTTCGACGGCCACCGCTTTCCGGAATGCACGGTGGTAGTCCAGACTGGGCCGCCGAACCGGGACTGTCCCGGATGACGGCGTTCTTGGAGACCAAGACCGTCTGGCACCCGATCGGAGTCTGACCACACCACCATGGCATCACCTTCCATCGTCCCGATCGCACTCACCATCGACGACCGGACCGGTTACACGTTGTGGGCGCCGCCTTGGGAAGAGGATGGCGAGCAGTGGCAGGCCTTCCTCGGCGCCGAGGGCCGGCTGCACCTGTTCAAGTCCGAACGCGAGCTGGCTGCCTACGCCCGGACGGCCGCCGAGCACGACCTCGACGACCATCCGGTGTGGCCGGTGGTGGCAATGCTCCCCGCCCGGGACCTGACACCGGACGACGATCATCGCTACGACCTCGACGGCATGTACGAGTTGGTCGCCGAGAACCCGGACCGCTGGTCGGTCGGTGAGGTCGCTGACACCATCGACATCGTCAGCCGGATCGCCGAGTGCTGTGCGGCAACCCGGATCGTGCGCGACCTCGAGCAGGTGCCCGAGATCGGTCTGCTGTCAATGGGAGCCGATGCCTTCGTCGGCCGCGAGGGCGAGAACTCCTGGACCGCGGTCGGCAAGGCCGTCGACGAACACTGGGAGACGGTGCTCACCCGGCTCGGAAAGCGAATCCGCTGGCCGAAGGTCGACGTCTCGGTTCTCGATGCCGAGGAGAAGGAGTTGGCGTCCCGGGAGGCGCAGCAAACTGGAAAGGTCGCTGAGGAACGCGTCAAGCGCCGCCAGGCGGCGGCGAAGCTCGGTCGTGAAGCCGAGGATGCCGACCGCCGCGCTCTCGAGAGCGAGGATGACGACGTCCTCATCGAGGAACCAGTCACCGGTACGGCCGTCATTCAATTGCCAAGCACCGCTTGGGAAGCCGATGCCGACGAGGTCGACGACGCCACCGAGTTCTGGGAGTCGGTCGGGATTCTGCCGGTCGAACTCGCCCTTCCAGAGGGCAGTGGGCTGACCCTGCGGTGCTATGTCGATGATGCCCCGCGCTTCCTCGGCAGAAAGCAGACCGTCTATCTCTTCCGCTCGGCCGACGGCCTTGGAGCCTTCATCCGTGGCAAGAGTCCACACGACCTTCGCGACATCGCGACCTGGCCCGATGTGGTGGACAGCGACATCCCTGCGCTGCCGGCCGGGGAGGACCGCTACGACCTCGCCGAGATCTCCGAGCTGTTCAGCCGCGGCGACAACACTGATGTCTTCGACTATTCGCGGTTGGCGCATGCCTTCGACGGCGTGCTCGACCTCGCGGAGTATACGAGGCTGGACAGTGTGGACGGCCTGATCCGACCGGAGACTGCGCTCGGCCGAGCTCTGGTCGAAAGCCAGCGCGGCGTCGGGAAGTCCTTGGCACCGGCCGATACCGGCGCGATGGCGTCGGCCTGGGACGAGGTCGTGGAAAAGGTGAGCGGCGCCGTCCGCTGGCACGACTGAGCGGCGGTAAGCCCTCTACCTGCTGGCGACGCCCGCCGTCCACAGGCCACATCCCAACCGCACGCCATCCCAGTAGCGTTATGCGCGGACGGCATTTCGAGTGAGTCGGGGGCAGCATGGGAATCTTCTTGGTCATCGCAGGGGCTTTCTGCCTGCTTCTAGCGTGCTTTCCGCGTTTTACCTGGCAGCTGAACGTCGCGTGGAAATACGCCAAACCGGAAAATGTCGAGCCGTCCACCGCTTACCTGGCGGTGACCAGTCTGACCACCGGTCTCATCGGTGTCGCACTGATCGGCCTGAGCATTCTTATGGCCTCCAACCCCACCCCAGGCTGAGTCGCTCCAAGCTGACCGGGCCAGCGGGCGGTGTCGATTCGAATCAGGTCAGTTCCATCCGGCTGGGCTCGTCGATCAGCGCTGCGTAGGCCGGCTTGATGATGTGGTTGATGAGTGTCAGTCGCTCGTCAAAGGGCAGGAAGGCCGACTTCATCGCGTTGACGGTCAACCACTGCAGGTCCTTCCAGCCATAGCCGAAAGCATCAACGAGGGCGAGCATCTCCGACGTCATACTGCAGTCGCTCATCAACCGGTTGTCGGTATTGACGGTGACCCGGAACCCCAAGCGACGCAACAGGCCGATCGGGTGTTCGGCGATACTGACAACCGCACCGGTCTGCACGTTGGACGATGGACACAGTTCCAACGGAATGCGTTTATCCCGTACATAGGCGGCCAGTCGGCCCAAGGTAGCCGCTCCGCCCCGGTCGACCGAGATGTCGTCGACGATCCGTACCCCATGCCCTAGCCGGTCCGCGCCGCACCACTGCAGCGCCTCCCAGATCGACGGCAGCCCGAATCCCTCTCCGGCATGGATCGTGAAATGCCCATTCTCCCGGCGCATGTACTCGAAGGCATCCAGGTGCCGGGTCGGCGGAAACCCGGCCTCCGCTCCGGCGATGTCGAACCCGACGACCCCGCGGTCTCGATAGGCGATGGCCAGCTCTGCTATCTCTCGGGATCGGGCAGCATGGCGCATCGCGGTCAGGAGCACGCCGATCCGAATAGGCTGCCTCCCACCCGCTCCGCCAGGTCCGGCAGCCCTCGCCGCCTCTGCGGCCTCTGCGGATCCGGCGGCAAAGCCGGCCAAGACCGCCTCCACGACCTCGGTGAGCTCCAGGTCCAGCTCGACGTGCAATTCCGGTGCGAATCGCACCTCTGCATAGACCACCCCGTCCCCAGCGAGATCCACAGCACATTCGGCCGCCACTCTGGTCAGTGCGTCCCGGGTCTGCATCACCCCGACGGTATGGACGAAAGTCTCCAGGTATCGCTCCAATGAACCAGAGCCAGCGGCGGTACGGAACCAGGCCGCGAGTTCGGTCGGGTCGCTGGTCGGCAGGTCCGCGTACCCGACCTGGGCGGCAAGGTCGGCAACCGTCGCCGGGCGCACTCCCCCGTCCAGGTGATCGTGCAGCAGGACCTTCGGGACTCGGCGCATCGACACCTCGTCGAGTACGTGTTGCATACACCGCACGCTAGCGCCCGGGCAGCTCGGCCTACGCCGGACGTCGGCGAAACCGGTAGGCCACTTGTCGGCTCAATGGTCTGGGCGCATGCTGCTGCGCATGGCGACGCCGCTGCGATCGGTCGATGTCTGCGGGCTTCGGATCGCCTATCGTCGAGCGGGGTCAGGGGAGCCGCTGCTGCTGCTCCATGGCGCCTTCAGCGACAGCCGCGAG
>JACCTM010000436.1 GCA_013812385.1 Geodermatophilaceae bacterium
CCTGGTGAACCGAACTCGATCATCGCTCCGGACGACATCCGCGTGACGTCCCTGGCGGCGTTGACGACGTAGCCGGACAGTTCCTCGATCTGGCCCATGGCCGCCATTCGTACGGCGTGGCGTCCCATTTGGTCGGCCGCTGATGAAATTGGGAGTGTCCGCAGTTCGGACGCGCACCGACGTCCCGCTTCGATAGGTGTTCCCGGCGACCCCGGCGCTGATCGGCAGCCCGTCCTGTACCTGCCAATAACCCCGCTGGGCGAGACATCTCAACCGATCGCCACGGGCCAGGTAGAGGCTGGGCATCGGTAGGTCACAAGCGAGCAGATAGTCGAGGGTTACGTCGACCGCGGCGGCCAGATCGGGTGCTCCGGCCAACAGCGCATCGAGACCGTTGGTGCCTTGGAACCCTGGGTCAGCCGCCCTGCTCAGCACGCAAACGCCCCCCTAGCCTGGCCCTGTCCGGGCCGCCATTACGCAGTGTGCCAGTAGCCTTTCTTTCGGTGAGTGACTCCCGGGAGAGCTCCTGGGAGGACGTACAGATGACTGAACGCTCGCCGTTCGGTCCGGTCTGGCAGAATGGGTCCGCGAACGTGCCGTGCGGCCCTCTACCGCTGCGGACTACGTCCATGCAGTGTCGCAATTCCGGACCCACCCGGCAGTCGCGCGCTCACCGGCACCAGACTCGAGGAGCAGTTTCGCACGTGTCAACCAAGATCAAGCTCACGCGGCGCGGCAAGACGCGCCAGCCGTACTACCGCATCGTCGTCGCCGACTCGCGCACCAAGCGCAATGGTCGGTCGATCGAGGAGATCGGGAAGTACCACCCCAAGGAGGATCCCTCCTACATGCAAGTCGATGCCGAGCGAATCGCCTACTGGCTGGGTGTGGGCGCGCAACCGACCGACGCCGTACGGGCGATCCTGCGGGTGACCGGCGACTGGCAGAAGTTCGCCGGCGAACCGCCCCCCGAGCCGATGAAGGTGAAGGCGACCAAGCCCGACCGTCGGGCGGCTTTCGAGGCCGCGACCCAGCACACCGGAGGCGGTGAGCCTGAGGCCGCGGCGACGACGCCGAAGAAGAAGGCCGGCAAGGCAGACGACACGAAGGCCGACGTGCGGGTTGACCGCGCTGACCGGACTGATGTCGAGGTCGACGTAGAGGCAACGAACCCGAGGGCTGGTGTCCGGCAGCCAGAGGCGAAGAAGGCGGCTGCGCCGAAGATCGACGCCGGCAATGCCACCGGAACTGACTCTGCCGAGAAGGGCGATCCCACGAAGGCTGGCGCTCCTGCGGATGCTGAGGCCTGATGCTCGAGGAAGCTCTCGAGCACTTGGTCCGCGGCATCGTCGATCATCCTGACGACGTTCAGGTCGACCTGGTGACCAACCGGCGCGGGCGAACCCTCGAGGTGCGGGTCAACCCCGAGGATCTGGGCAAGGTGATCGGCCGGGCCGGCCGCACCGCCAAGGCGCTGCGTCAGGTGATGACCAGCGTCGGCGGTCGCGGACTGCGCGTCGACGTGGTCGACACCGACGGGCGCTGACCGCTTCTACTTCCGGCATGACTGACAACCGCACAACCGACGAGAACATCCCGGACGACTACGTCGTCGTTGCCCGGGTCGGACGCCCGCAAGGCGTCCGCGGTGAGGTGACCGTCGAACTGCGCACGGACGCTCCCGAAGCACGCTTCGCCGCGGGTTCGACGCTGGTCACCGAACCGAGGGAGCGCGGCCCCCTGCGGATCGAGGCGGCCCGCCAGCAGGGATCGGCCTGGGTCCTCATGATCGAGGGCATCCATGACCGGCCGGCTGCGGAGACCCTGCGCAACACCCTGCTCCTGGTTGCCGCCGACGAGCGGCCACAACTCGACGGAGTCGACGAGTTCTACGACGACCAACTGATGGGGCTGCGGGCCGAGGACACCGAGGGAACCCACCTCGGTGAGGTCCGCCGGATTGCCCATCTCGGCGGCGACCTACTCGTCGTCAGGCGGGCCGACGGTCGAGAGTTGTTGGTGCCCTTCGTATCGGTGATCGTGACCACGGTGGACCTCGTTGCGGGCAAGGTGGTCATCGACCCGCCGCCCGGCCTGCTTGACCTGTGATCCCACTCCGCTTGCGAGAGCTGACCGGGTGAAGATCGACGTCGTCACGATCTTTCCCAGCTACCTCGACCCGCTCCGAGAGTCCCTGGTAGGCAAGGCGCGCCAACGTAGCCTGCTCGAGATCATCGTGCACGACCTGCGGGACTGGACCGATGACCTACACCGCAGCGTGGACGACCCTCCGTACGGCGGCGGGCCCGGCATGGTGATGCGTCCCGGACCATGGGGGAGGGCACTGGACTCGGTACGGCCCAAGGGCGCCCGGCTCGTCGTACCCACGCCGGCCGGACGGCCGTTCAGTCAGGCGATGGCCGCCTCGTACGCGCTGGAACCGCACCTGGTCTTCGCCTGTGGACGCTACGAGGGAATCGACCAGCGGGTGATCGACTGGGCCGCCGAGCACGGCCCGGTCGACGAGGTGTCCTTGGGTGACTACGTCCTGGCCGGAGGCGAGGTCGCGGTCCTGGTCATCGTCGAAGCGCTGGCCCGGTTGATTCCCGGTGTGCTCGGTAACTCCGGGTCGGCGGCCGATGACTCGTACTCGGCCGGATTGCTCGAGGGTCCCAGTTACACCCGGCCGGCGAGCTGGCGTGGCCACGACGTACCCGAGGTGCTGTTGAAGGGCGACCATGCGGCCATCGCCCGGTGGCGGCGCGCGCAGTCCCTGGCGCGTACGACTGAGCGACGCCCCGATCTGCTGCCCGGAACCGACGGCCCGCCATGACAGCTCGTTCGGAACCGACTCAGGGCCACCCTGCGACGCTAGATCCGTACTTTTCTTCCCCTGATCGGCACGCTCCGGCGGTTCGTACGGCCAGCCGGGTGCTGGTCATCGATCGCGACCAGCGGGTCCTGCTGTTCGGGGCGCGGATCGTGGACCTCGACACTCCTCCGGCCGAAGTCCTGTTTTGGTACACCCCAGGCGGAGGCGTCGACCCGGGGGAGCCCTTGCGCGCCGCTGCCGTTCGCGAGCTCGCCGAGGAGATCGGCTTGGTCGTCGGTGCGGCCGACCTCGAGGGACCGGTGTGGTTTCGCCGGTCGGTGGATCACTTCCTCGGCAAGGACATGGATTCCCGGGAGACCTTCTTCGTCCTTCGAGACGTCGAGCACGTCATCGATGTCAGCGGGCAGACTGAGATCGAACTATTCGAGGACCAACCGTTTCGCTGGTGGACTCTCGAGGAGATCGCTTCGAGCCGCGAAATCTTTGCCCCCC
>JACCTM010000441.1 GCA_013812385.1 Geodermatophilaceae bacterium
GCCCGTTGCCGCTACCTCGATGTCGCCGTCTCCGAAGTCATGTCAGCCAGGCCTGTGCTGGTAGCCGTCCTGGCCGGTATCGCTGACCCAGGGAACGCCGGCACGATCTTGCGTACGGCCGACGCCGCGGGTGCCGATGCGGTGATCTTCACGCAGGGATCGGTGGACCCCTACAACGGCAAATGCGTACGGGCCAGCGCCGGCAGCCTGTTCCACTTGCCGATCGTTCGCGCCGCCGCCTACCCCGCCGTTCGTGCAGAGCTGACCGCTGCCGGACTGCAGGTGTTGGGAGCCGCGGCAACTGCCGAGCGGAGTCTCGACGACCCAGACACCGAACGTCTCCTGCAGGCACCGTCGGCGTGGGTCTTCGGCAGTGAGGCACGCGGACTGGCCACGATCGAATCCGCGACCGCAGCTACCCAGGGGCTCACCTCCACCGCGGTCGACGAGCACATCCGCATTCCCATCTGGGGTCGGGCCGAGAGTCTGAATCTCGCCGCCGCCGCCACGATCTGCCTCTATGCCTCGGCCACCGCCCAACGGCGAATCCGTTCCTGAGCTCCCGTGCTGATGTCGCAGCTTTGCCGGTGACAGGCGGGGCGGTTCCTCTGCAGACCTACGACATCAGGTGAGGCCCGATCGTGATGTCGCAGGTTTGCCGGGGACGCGCGGGGTGGGTGCTCTGCAGACCTACGACATCTCGTCCCCGTACCCGCTGGTTCGGGTCGCCCCTGGCTGATTGGCCTGGCGTGGCTGCGGTTGGATAGAGCCCTGATGTCCGGAGCAAACGACCCCTACGACCCCAAGCAGGTCGCGATCCTTTCCGCCGAGTCACTCGAGGCAGCGGTGACCGCGGCTCAAGCGGACTTCGCGAAGGCCGGAGATCTTGAGGCTCTGAGGACCGTACGGCCAACCCACCTGGGGGAGCGGGCGCCGATCTTCGCCGCCCGCCGCGAACTCGGCGCTCTCCCTCCTGCGGCGCGCTCGGATGCGGGCAAGCGTGTCAACCTGGCTCGGCAAACCGTCGAGGCCGCCTACACAACCCGCCTGGCCGCTTTGACAGCAGAGCGCGACGAGCGGGTCCTGGTGGAGCAGACCGTCGACGTCACCCTTCCGGTGGATCGCCGCTTGCGCGGTGCGCGGCACCCGCTGAGCATGATCGCCGACCGGATGGTCGACGTCTTCCTGGCCATGGGCTACGAGGTCGCCGAAGGGCCCGAAGTGGAGGCTGAATGGTTCAACTTCGACGCGCTCAACATCGGTCCCGACCACCCGACCCGGTCTCTGATGGACACCTTCTTCGTCGATCCACCCGAGTCCGGCCTGGTGCTCCGGACGCACACCTCGCCGGTCCAGGCCCGCGCCATGCTCGAACGCAAGCCGCCGATCTACCTCGTGGCCCCCGGGCGGACCTTCCGTACCGACGATCTGGACGCCACCCATACGCCGGTCTTCGCCCAGATCGAGGGCCTGGCCGTCGACCGCGGGATCACCATGGCGCATCTGCGCGGTACCCTCGACCACCTGGCCCGGGCCATGTTCGGGCAGGACGCGCGGACCAGGTTCCGCCCCCACTACTTCCCGTTCACCGAACCATCCGCAGAGTTCGACGTCTGGTTCCCGCAGCACCGCGACGGCCCTCAGTGGGTCGAATGGGGCGGCTGCGGCATCGTCAACCCGCGCGTTCTGATCGCCTGCGGCATCGACCCGGCGGAGTTCTCCGGGTTCGCCTTCGGCATGGGGATCGAACGGACACTGCAAGTCCGCCACGGCGTCAGCGACATGCGCGACATGGTCGAGGGCGACGTACGGTTCGCCCGCGCCTTCGGCGTCGAGATCTGACGCAGGGAGACCTGACCTCATGCGCGTACCGCTGTCCTGGCTTGCCGAATACCTCTCCCTCCCGGAGGGGGATGCGCCGTCCACGGTCACCGATGTCATGGTCCGGCTCGGCGTCGAGGTCGACGGGATCCATCGCGCAGACCTGACCGGTCCGATCGTCATCGGGCGAGTGCTCGAGGTCGAGGACCTCACCCAGTTCAAGAAATCGATCCGTTACTGCCAGGTCGATGTAGGGGAGGATCAGCCCCGGGCAATTGTGTGCGGCGCAAGCAATTTCGTCGTCGGCGATCTGGTCGTGGTCGCACTTCCTGGTGCAGTCCTTCCCGGTGGATT
>JACCTM010000459.1 GCA_013812385.1 Geodermatophilaceae bacterium
ATCGTGCGCCGCGCGTTGGCGCTGATCCTGTTGGCTTCGGCGCTGAAGTTGCTGGACGTGTCCAACGGCTGGACCGCGGCGATCCTCATCGCAGTCGTGCTGATCGCGCCGCCGTTGTGGATGGTCGTCCGGCGTCGGTACGGCCTGCCGGCGCTGAACCGCCGCCGACCGAAAGCCCGCTCAGAGCTCCCGCGCTGACTCGCCCGGCTCTGCGGCGTCGGGCTTGGGCCAGTTGGCCTCGTTCTTCTTGCTCGGCTGCACCCGCGGCGGCTCGCCCGGCATCTTCGGGTAGTCCGGGGGATAGGGCATCCCGTCGAGTCCATGGTCGCGGGCATCCCGGTCCGCCCACTCCAACAGCGTGTCGAGTGCGTACCCGGAACCGTCGTACAGCTCCGCATGGGGATCCGGCACCGAAGTGAACCGGGCAGGCATCGACCGCAGGTCGAAGTCATCCGGGCAGACCTGCGCTACCTCGTCCCAGCGCAGCGGGGCCGAGACCAGCGCCCGGGCCGACGGGCGTACGGAATAGGCCGAGGCGATGGTGCGATCACGGGCCATCTGGTTGTAGTCGATGAAGATCCGTTCGCCGCGCTCCTCCTTCCACCACGACATGGTCACCTGCTGCGGCAGACGGCGCGCCAGCTCTCGGCCGAAAGCGATCACCGCCCGGCGTACGTCGGGAAACTCCCAGCGCGGCTGGATCGGCACGTACACGTGCAGTCCTCTCCCACCCGAGGTCTTGGGGAATCCGGTCAGACCGGCCTCGCCGAGCAGTTCCCGGACGTGCGGGGCCACCTCGGCCGCCTCCCTGAACGACGTGCCCGGTTGCGGGTCGAGGTCGATCCGCAGCTGATCCGGACGGTCCACGTCCGCGCGGGTCACCGGCCAGGGATGGAAGGTCAGCGTTCCGAGGTTGGCCGCCCACGCGATCACGGCCACCTCGCTCGGGCAGACCTCGTCTGCGGTGCGGCCGGAGGGAAAGGCGATTCGCGCGGTCTCGACCCACTCCGGCGCATTCTTGGGGACCCGCTTCTGGAAGAACGCATCCCCCCGGTTGTCCATCCGGGTCGACAGCTTCGCGCCCTCGAATACGCCACCGGGCCAACGCTCGAGCGTCGTGGGCCGATTCCGCAGCGCGGCCAGGATGCCCGGACCGACGGAGATGAAGTACTGCACCACGTCGAGCTTGCTGATCCCGAGTTCGGCGAAATAGGGCTTGTCCGGGTTGGACACCCGTACGGTGCGCTCGCCGACCTCCAACTCGACGGCCGGACTGGTCGCCATCAGCTCACGCCGGGCAGGTCATGCCGTCGTCCGGCGCGACCAGGTCGACGAGATACCCGACGACCGCGTCGGTGATGCAGTCCGTCTTGGGAAAAGCGGTGTGCCCTTCGCCTTCCCAGGTCAACAGCACGCCGGCCTCCAGTTGCTCGGCCATCGTCACGGCACCTTCGTACGGCGTGGCCGGGTCGCCCTCTGTCCCGATCACCAGGATCGGTGCCGACCCGGCTGCATCCCGCTCGGGCAGCGGATGACGGGTTGCCTCCCACAGCGTGCAGGTCAACAGTCCGCTGGCCAGCGCGGCGCCGTAGAGCGGATAGGCAAGATCCCACTCGGCGATGTAGCCCCGGACCTCGTTCGGCGTGAAGGTCTGGTCGCTGTCGGCGCAGTTGATCGCGATGTTGGCGTCGATCAGGTTCGGATAGGTCCCGTCCTCCAGGCGCCCGGTGTATCCGTCGGCCAGGTCCAGGATCCCCTGGGCGTCACCGGCCCGCGCCGTCGCCAGAGCCTGGGCCAGGTCAGGCCAAGCGTCCTGGCTGTAGAGCGCACCGAGCACACCGAGGAACACCAGTCCGTCGGTCGCACTTCGTCCACCGGGACCGCTGGAGGGGATCGGCGCGGGCTCGGCCACCTCGAGCAACTCATAGACCAGGGCTCGCGGATCCGGCCCAGCGGGACACGCCGCACCCTGGGCCGCGCAGTCGGCGGCGAAGGCATCGAAGGCCTGTTCGAATCCCGCGGCCTGACCCTCGGAGCTCTCCAGGTCGTCCTTGCTGGGATCCACAGCACCGTCGAGGACGAGGGCACGTACCCGATCCGGGAACAGTTCGGCGTAGGTCGATCCCAGCGTGGTCCCGTAGGAGTAGCCGAGGTAGGTCAGCTGCTCGTCACCCAGTGCTTCACGCAGCCGATCCATGTCCCGCGCGGTGTAGGTGGTGTTGAAGTTGCCGAGTTCGTCGCCGTACTTGTCCTCGCAGCCGTCGCCCACCTCTTCGGAGAGATCGAGGGCCTCGTCCACCTCCTGCGGCGTGCGTGGCGTGGGCTCGGCGGCGTTGATCTCGTCCTTGAAAGACGCTGAGAGGCATTCCACCGGTGAACTCAAGCCAACGCCTCGAGGATCGAACCCCACGATGTCGAAGCGGGCAAGCAACTCCATCGGCAGGCTCAGCGCAAGCCCGATCGCGGTGTTCACTCCAGAGCCACCCGGGCCGCCGGGGTTGACCAGGAGCGAGCCGATCCGATCGGTCTGCTCGGGAGAGACCCCGCGGAGCAGGAACAGTTCGTACTCACCGTCGGTGGGGTCGTCGTAGTCCTTGGGCACCAGAGTCGTACCGCATTCGAAAGTCAGCGGCCGGTCGAGTTGCCCACCGACGGCGGATTCGACGTTGTCGGTGCAGTCCTCCCACGAGATGTCATCGACCGGTGGGGCTGATGGCACTGGTGGCGCCGGCAGCTCGGACTCTGGGGCCGCATCACCACGAGTTGCTGGGGACG
>JACCTM010000463.1 GCA_013812385.1 Geodermatophilaceae bacterium
GGTGAACAGAGCCTGGCCGATGACCCCTCCGTCGTACTCGGCGACGAACGACAGCCCGGGCACCCAGGCCGTCGAGACGCGAAGTGCCTCGACGAGGTCGGCCACGACCGGCTCCCCGAACGAGCGAGCGACGACATCCCGGAGGGCGGCTACCTCGCCCGGTCGTTCCGGTCGACACACCACTGCCCGCGCCAACTCACTCATGTCGGCCGTGATCTTGACCTTATTTCGGCGACACGCCGTGCGCGACGGCCAGAAACCACCATAAGGTCAAGATCACCGCGAATGGCGGCCAGGGTCAGAGGCGGCCGGTGAAGGCCTGGTTGCCTGACTTGAGCGTCGAGTCCGTGCCGAAGTAGGCGTGCTTGGACATGTCCGGGGAGTACGCACTGGCCGGCGGGGTACGGCCCAGTGCCTCGGCCACGGCGCGGATGTGGTGCGGCCCGGCGCCGCAGCAGATCCCGAGGTAACTCGCCCCCAGGTCGGTGGCCTTGCGGGTGAAGTCCTCGATCTCGTACCGGTTGCAAGTGAACGGATCCAGCGCGGTCGGGAACGGGATCCCGCCGGGGAGCAACTTCTCCCCGATCGGGTCCCGTAGCGACTGCATGGTCGGCTCGTCCCGGGTCGTGCGGTAGGGCACCGGAAGGGCAGCCACGGGTACGTCGACGGCGGCGGTCACCTCGGCCAGCAGCGGCAGCATCGTCTCCGGGCCACGAGCACAGTTCAGCCCGACCACATCGGCACCGTTGTCGGCCAGGGCCCGGCAGACCTCGGCGACCGTACCGCCGTCACGCATGTCCGGATCCTTGTGCGGGACGAGCATGATGACCGACGGCAAGCCAGCCTCCTTGATCACCTCGAGGGCGATCTGGGCTTCACCGGCCCAGCTGATCGTCTCGGCGATGATGAAGTCGGCGCCGGCCTCGACCGCCCAGCCAATCTGCTCGGTGAAGATCGAGCGGACCTGGTCGTGGCTGGCGGGGTCGGCTGGGTCGTAGACGTTGGTGTTGCAGACGTTGCCGGCCAACAGGGCGCCATGCTTGCGGGCCACTGCCTTGGCCAGCTCCAGCGCCTGGCGGTTCATCGGCTCGAGCAGATCCTCGGCGCCGATCAGGCGCAGCTTCTCGCGGTGCGCGTAGTAGGTGAAGGCCTCGACCACGTCGGAGCCCGCGTGGACGAATTCCTCGTGCAGCGCACTGACCTGCTCCGGGTGATCAAGCACCACCTTGGGAACGAACGCGCCGGCCTGGAGGTAGCCGCGACGCTCGAGTTCGAACAGATACCCCTCGGCGCAGATCACCGGGCCGGCGGCGAGCCGATCGAGCAGTCCGACGGTGGTGGGCAGGTCAGCGGGCGCATCGGTCATGTCAGCTCCACAGAAGGGGCGGATGAAGAGTGGTACCGGGCGTAGGAAAAGCGGTCTCGAGATGTCCACGGTGCAGATGGGGAATGCATAGAGCGCTTGCCTGGCCAGGGTCGAGATGCCACACTGCGATCATGTGCGTTGCCCCAACGGCAACACCGTTTCACTAGGAACGGGGACCGTAACATGCCCCAGGCGCCACCGACAATGCGTTCTCACGATGGGTCTCGATCACCCCGCCCCGGGGTGGAACCTCGGTTCACCTCGACGTCCGAGCGACCGATCGCTGCCGTACAGCGGGCCCTGGCCGTGCTCGACTGCCTGGCCGCCGAACCCGCGGATCTGGGTACGAACGAGATCGCCCGGCGGGTCGGCAGCAACGCCAGTTCGGTCTCCCGACTACTAGCCACCCTGGCTCGTGAGGAGTACGTCCGCCGGGTGCCCAGCACGGGGCGCTACCGGCTCGGTCTGCGCCTGGTCGAGCTCGGCCACTCCGCCCTGGCCCGGGTCGATCTGCGCGAGGTCGCCCGGCCGCACCTGATCGCGCTGACCGCGGTGAGCGGCGAGACCGCAACCCTGTCGGTGCCCGGGGAAGAGACCCCGATGACGGTGGACTTCGTGCAGAGCCCGTCCTCGGTTCGCAGTGTCGCGCAACTGGGTCGCCCGGCGGTGCCGCATGCGACCGCCACCGGCAAGGTGTTCCTGGCTTATCGGGACGTCAAGCGCGACCACCTCGGCGCCGACTCCAGCATGCGCGCCGGTGCCTACGCCGATCGGGCGCTGATCGCCTACACCCGACGGACGATCACCGATACCCGAAGTCTGGCCGAGGAGTTGGCGGGGGTACGAGCACACGGCTTCGCCCAAGCCATGGGGGAGCGGGA
>JACCTM010000479.1 GCA_013812385.1 Geodermatophilaceae bacterium
CCCAGTGTGTACGCCCCACCAGGACCGGATGTCCGCGTACTCCGCCGTAGGTGGCCACCGTCAAAACCTCCGGAGTCGCTGCCGCTGCTACCCGGCGCAGCGCTGCCACCGTCATTCCCGGCAGATCCACGAGGTGCACCAGCACCGCGTCGACCAGATCCGGTCCACTCCCGCTCTGGTGGTTTCCACGCAATCCGCCAGGACCAGGGGCCGGTCCACTTCCGCTCTGGTGGTTTTCACGCAAGCCGGCAGAGATGGAGCGCAGGGCGGCGAGTCCGGTACGTAACGAGGAGCCCATTCCGCTGTCCCAGTCCGGGTTCAGGACGACCACCGCATCGCCGAGATCGGCGCGCGATCGAACCTCGTCTGCGGCGGCCCCGAGCACCACGACCACCGGATCGCAGACGGTCGCGAGGAGCTGGTACGCCCGTTCGACAAGCAGCCTACCCTCGTACGGCACAAGCGCTTTGGGCATCCCGTACCGCCGCCCGGCACCAGCGGCAAGGACGAGCCCGGCGACCCGTGCCACAGAGTTCGGGTCACACTGGTCAGCGGGCATAGACCTCAACCTCGTGCGCCTTCACAGTCGCCCAGACCGCACTCCCGGGGGCGAGCCCCAGTTCGGCGAACGCGGTCGCCGTGAGATCGGCCGTCAACGGAACCGGTCCGGCCAGGTCGCAGCGAACCGCAGAGCCGTGCGGCGTCGCCGAGGCCACCCGGGCTGGCCAGACGTTGCGGGGACTTCCGTGCGGCTCGGTCGGGTAAATGGCCACAGCCTCGGGCCGGATCGCGACGTAGACCGATCCGTGCGCTGGCTCGGCGACGGCCACCGACGTACCGGACTCCAATCGCACCTGCGTCCCCTCTCCGGTGCCCGCCAGCAGAGTCAACCCGATCAGCCGGGCCACGTAGTCAGTGCGCGGCCGACGCGCCACCTCGCTCGGCGAACCGGACTGTACGACCCGGCCGTCCTCGAGCACGGCGACCTCGTCGGCCAGCGCCATGGCATCTATCGGATCGTGCGAGACGACGACGGTGGCGCCGGCGTACTCGCCGAGATGGTGGCGCAGGTCCGCGCGTACCTCTAACTTCGTTCGGGCGTCCAGCGCGGCCAACGGTTCGTCGAGCAACAGCAGTTGCGGACTGCCGGCCAGGGCCCGAGCCAACGCGACCCGCTGCGCCTGTCCGCCAGACAGGCTACCCGGCTTGGCCTTTGCGTAGTCCGCGAGCCCGACGCGCTCCAGCCACTTGTATGCCGAAGCGCGGGCCCGCGCCCTGGGAACTCGCCGCGATCGCAGACCGAACGCGATGTTGTCCACTGTGGACAGATGAGGAAATAGCAGGTAGTCCTGGAAGACCATGCCTACGGGCCGGTCGTACGCCGGCACATGCCTGCCCGCCGCAGGCTCGTCGAGGACCAGGTCAGCGAGCGCTACCCGGCCGGCATCGGGTCGCAGCAGCCCGGCCAACACTCGAAGCACGGTCGACTTACCGGCACCATTGGGGCCCAACAACACCAGCACCCGGCCCGGTTCGACGGTCAGGTCCACGTCGAGGTCCAGGGAACCGCGTTGTACGGCGAAGGCTGCGGCCAGACTCACCACGCAGACGCCCCCACCAAAGCGCCGGTTGTGTAGCGAACCGGCTCTTTCGGAGCGCCCAACAGGGAGGTTGTGTAGCGAACCGGCGGATCGGGCATCCGCAACTCGCAGATCATCATGTTCGGGACAACCACCGCTCGCGTAGCAGCGTCAGCGTGGCCAGTGAGACCGCCAGCAGAACCAGGCTCAACACGATCGCCGCCTCCGGGTCGTTCTGCAGAGCGAGATAGACCGCCAACGGCATCGTCTGCGTCGTACCGGGGAAATTACCGGCGAAAGTGATCGTCGCCCCGAATTCGCCCAACGCCCGGGCCCAGCACAGCACAGCGCCGGCGGCGATCCCCGGCGCCACCAACGGCAGCGTCACCCGGCGGAAGGTCGACCAGCCGTTGGCGCCCAATGTCGCTGCGGCATCCTCGAATCGGGCGTCCGCAGCGCGCAGCGCACCTTCGACACTGATCACCAGGAACGGCATCGCCACAAAGGTCTCGGCGATCACGACCGCGGCGGTAGTGAACGGCAAGGAGAAGCCAAAGGTGTCGTAGAGCCATGCGCCGACGATTCCGCGGCGGCCGAGGACGAGGAACAACGCGACGCCGCCCACGACCGGGGGCAGGACCAGGGGCACCGTCACCAACGCGCGAAGGATCGACCGACCACGGATGGCACTGCGCGCCAGCACCCAGGCGATCGGGATGCCCAAGACCATCGACGCCAATGTGGCCAGTGTCGCCGTGATCAAGGAAAGCCTAAGGGCCTGACCGACTTCGGGCTCAGCCAGACGTACGAGCAACTCCGACCATGGGGCGCGGATCAGCAAACCGACCATCGGCAGGACCAGGAAAGCGATCCCGATGGCGGCCGGCACCAGCAACGCCAACGGGATTCGCGCGCCCGGCCGCCGCTGGGCCGATGCCTTCGGCGTACGGGCCGATGGCTCCTGCCACGTACCGCGCCTCCACCGTGATCGAGCTGCAGGCGAGCGGGCCGGTTCCCGCTCCTCGATCAGGTCGCCGTCGCTCACGGAGAGCGGAAACCCGCGTCCTGGAGAGCCGAGGCGCCGACCTCGGACAGGATAAACTCGACCCACGCCTGGGCAGCGTCCGGGTTGGGCGCACCCGCGAGGGTCGCGATCGGGTAGGAGTTCACCGCTGCCTCGGTCTCCGGGAAGTCGATCCCCTCGACGGCTTCGCCGGCGGCGAGCACGTCGGTCACATAGACCAGGGCAGCATCGACCTCGCCCAACTCGACCTTGGTCAAGGCGGCCCGAACGTCCTCCTCGAGTGAGTCCACCGATGGCGTGATGCCGGCTGCGTCGAAGACCGTCTCCGCGGCTACCCCGCAGGGAACCTCGGAGGCACAGATGGCCAGAATGAGGTCGGCGTTCGCGAAGTCCGCGATACCGGTGATGCCGGCCGGGTTACCGGCCGGCAC
>JACCTM010000490.1 GCA_013812385.1 Geodermatophilaceae bacterium
GCCACCTATGTCCTGCAGGGTCTGCAGCCGGCCTTGCAGACGCTGGTCGACGGGCTCAGCGGCCCGGGACTGTGGTTGATGGTGACCCTTCGACGCATCGTCGAGACCGGCGGCGCCGGTGTCCAGAACCCGGACGACGCACACGACGCGCCAGCAGAAGCCGAAGCCGCTGACCCGGACAGGGGCAGGTACGACCTGGCCCTGAGCGGGATCACCTTCGGCTACAGCGAATGGGCCGAGCCGGTCGTTCGGAGCCTGGACCTGAACATTCCCCAAGGCGATCACCTCGTCATCGTCGGGCCCAGTGGGGCCGGCAAGTCCACCCTGGCCGGGCTGATGACCGGTCTGCTGGAACCCCAGGCCGGGCAGGTGAGCCTCGGCGGCGTCGGGCTGCTGGGCCAATCAGCGGGGGAGTTGGCCGCCCAGCGCGTGCTGATTCCGCAAGAGGCCTATGTGTTTGCCGGCACGCTGCTGGAGAACCTCTCGTACCTGCGCCCGGAGGTCACCGACGCCGATCTCGACGAGGCGGTGCACCTGCTGGGCGCCGAAGCGCTCGTGGAGCGGCTCGGCGGGTACGCCGCCGAGATCGACCCCACGCCGCTGTCGGCCGGTGAACGACAGCTGCTCACGCTGGTACGGGCCTACGTCTCGACCGCACCCGTGGTGATCCTGGACGAGGCCACCTGCCACCTGGATCCAGTTGCGGAGGCCCGGGTGGAGCACGCCTTCGCCGACCGGCACGGCACGTTGATCGTGATCGCGCACCGGATGAGTTCGGCAATTCGGGCTCGACGGATCCTGGTGCTCGACGGAGTCAGCGCGACGCTCGGCGACCACGACGATCTGCTGACGCGGTCCCCGCTCTACCGGGACCTGGTCGGCCATTGGCAGGTTCCCGCTCAGGCCGCTCCACCCCGCTGACCGAGGGTCATGGGTTAGACGCATGACTTCGATCGATGCGAGACTGACGTCATGTTCATGCCCATGACGGGCGACGGGAGCGGTCTGTAGCCAAGGCGCGGGCTGGGGACGGGTCGTTCCTCTTTCTCAGCCGAGTGGCTGTGGACTTCGCTCTCACCGGAGGCGTCTCGGGCTACGAGTAGCTGTTTGCGGTGACCGACCTGCAGTCCTGGGTACGAGCCGGCTTCCAACTTGAGGTCGACGTGAACGACCACGGATTGGCCGAAGCCCTGACGTTGCGCGGTGCGCTCTGGCGTGTGCTCAGGGCCAGCCTTGACGGCAATCCGTTGCCGGAGATGGCCATCTCGGTGCTGAACTCAGCCGCCCGGACCGCGCCGATGGCCCGGCAGCTCGACCGGTCCGCGCAGGGCTGGCGCTGGCAGCGGCCGGTCAGCCTGGATGAGGTGATGTCCGCGGTGGCTCGGGACGCCATCGAGCTGCTGGCTGTCGAGGACCGGTCCCGGCTCCGAGAATGCGCGGCCGACAACTGTGCCCTGGTCTTCTTCGATGACTCCAGATCCGGTCGCCGGAGGTGGTGTGCACCTCAGCGATGTGGCGATCGCATACGCGCCCGTACGTACCGATCCCGGCAGAAGACGCCGGGTTGAGAACGACCAAGAGAGAGGAACATGGCATGGGAAGCACGGCATTCACGGTGACCTTCGATTGTGCCGATCCGCATCGGCAGGCTTCGTTCTGGGCTGCGGCCCTGGACTGGCAGGTGGAGGACCACAGGGACCTCATCGCGGGTTTACAACAGGCCGGATACGTCGGTGCGGACGACATGATCGACGTAGCGGGTGTCGCATCGTGGAAGGCGGCCGCCGCCGTACGCGATCCTGGCGACCCCGTGGACGATCGCAGCGGGATGGGCCGCGGCGGACGACTGCTCTTCCAGATCGTGCCCGAGCCCAAGTCCGGCAAGAACCGGGTTCATCTGGACGTACGGGTGGGCGCGGACGCCAGCGCGGCCAAGATCGAACAGCTGACCGGACTCGGTGCCACCGTCATCGGTAAGGGCGAACAGGGCGGGCATGGGTGGGTCGTGCTGTCCGACCCGGAGGGCAACGAGTTCTGCGTGGCCTGAGCCGCCGACGTGCAACCGACGTCTGAAGGCCACCGCGACCTTCAGTGGGAGCCGGTCGGCAAGTCGTCTTCCCAGAACTCGCCCGTACGGCGTCCTTCGCTGAGGTCTCGGCTGCCTTCGGTGCCTCGTAACTCCACTCGGCGGATCTTTCCGCTGATCGTCTTTGGCAGTTCGGCGAACTCGATCCGCCGGATCCGCTTGAACGGTGCTAGGCGGCTGCGGCAGTAATCCAGAATGAGTCCGGCGGTCTCGGCTGTCGGCTCGTGTCCGGCGGCCAGGACGACAAAGGCTTTGGGTACGGCAAGCCGTACCGGATCCGGTGAGGGGACGACGGCTGCCTCGGCGACCGCGGGGTGCTCGATCAGCACACTTTCCAGCTCGAACGGGCTGATCCGGTAGTCCGAGGCCTTGAAGACGTCGTCGGCGCGCCCTACGTAGGTGATGTAGCCGTCGTCGTCGCGGGCGGCCACGTCACCGGTGCGGTAGTACCCCCCGGCCATCGCTTGGGCCGTGCGCTCGGCGGAGTCGCGGTAACCGCTCATCAGTCCGAGCGGGCGCGGGTCGAGGGTCAGGCAGATCTCGCCTTCTTGCGCGGGATTGCCGTCCGGATCGAGCAGCACCACGTCGTATCCGGGAAGGGGTCGGCCCATCGACCCGTCCTTGACCGGCTGACCGGGGGAGTTACCGACGACGGCGGTGGTCTCGGTCTGCCCGAAGCCGTC
>JACCTM010000002.1 GCA_013812385.1 Geodermatophilaceae bacterium
ATGGAGACGCGTGCCCTATGACCTCTCAGCGGAAGACCACTCGCCTCAGGGGTTTGTCAGACATAGGCGAGGGCCTCGCGGACGGTGAGGCGGGAGGCGCGGGTTGCGGCCGCTTCGGTGGCGAGGACGGCGCCGAGGACGACGAGGATGATCCAGATGCCTGCGGCGAGCAGGGAGATCCGGAAGGGCAGCGGCGCGTACATGAAGAGGTTGCCAAGTCCCTCACCCATGACCATGGTGAGCCCAAGCGTCGGGATGACCGCCACCAGGCAGCTGACGAGGGCGAGGAAGACACCTTCGGCGACGACGATGCGGCGTACGGCCTTGGGGCGTGCCCCGATGGCGTGCATGACACCGAACTCTCGGGTCCGTTCGAGGACATTGGCGCTCATCGTCGAGGCCAGGCCGATGCCGCCGATGACGGCCATAGCGATGGAGATCGCCAGCACGATCAGGATGATCGGACCCAGGTGGCCCTCGGTAGCGGCGTCGCTCTGGCTGACCGAAGCCGTGGATCGCACCTCGACTCCGTTGGCGGTAAGGATCTCGTCTACGGCGCCGGCGACGGCCGTGCGGGTCTGCTCATCGTGGCTGTCGGTGGCGATGCGCAGCTGGTTCACCCGCGGTGGCTGGCCGGTGGCTCCGGCGAAGCCCTCGGCCGTGACGTAGGCGCCGCCGTTCACACGCTCTTCGACGATGCCGACGACGCGCCAGGTGGTGGGGCGCCCACCGATGGACAGTTCCACGGTGTCACCGGCGCCGGTGCCGGGGACGGTGTTGGCGACGGTGATCTGGTTGAGCACGATCACCCCAGTCTCTCCCGGATTCAACCAGCGGCCTTTCCGCAGCTTGGGCGGTGTGAACATGGTGGTGCCGGCGGGCACCGTGGTCACCGCGACGCGGCCGTGCCCCTGGTCGGGATAGGTGCGCGAGACCGGGATCTGTTGAGGCCCGGCGACGCTGGTCTCGGCGACGTTGAGGCCCTCGACGCGGCTGACGTTTGGCGCCTGCTCCAGCAGGGTAGCGATTTCGTCCATCGACGTCGGGCTGGCGAGCTGCACGTCAACATCCCATTGACGCTGGGCCTTGGCTTCCTCCGACACCGCCTGGACACCGTCGCTGGTGGACATCCCGGCGACGAACACCACGCCCGCACTGGATAGCACCCCAACGGCCAGCAGGAACCGGGCGGGCCGCCGGAAGGTGTTCCGCAGCGCCATGAGCAGACCACGGTCGAGGCCACGAACGCGGCCAAGCCGGGCCAGTGTGCCGGTCGCCGCGCCCACATTTGCGCCCAGGCCACGGTGGTCGATCGCCGCCCGGACCGTCGTGCGGCTCGTCCTGACCAGCGGGATTAAGGCCATCAGCGGTGGCAAGATGAGGCCGGCGGCGAGGACTACCGCGTAGGTCCACCAGGGAGCCGCGAGGCTGTCGGCCTCGATGCCGAGGAACCCGAGAACTCTGGAAGCCCCGAAGCGGCCGATCAGGATCCCGAGAGGAAGTGCGATCAGTGTGGCGGCCCCAGCCACGATCAGCGTCATCGCCAGGTACAGACGGGCGATGCGGCCGGATCGCGCACCAATCGCTTTCAGGATGCCGATCTGCGGAATCTGCTGGGTGAACAGACCATTGAGCATGTTCGCGACCAGGATCGTACTGAGCAGCAAGGCGACCGCCCCTCCGACGAGCAACGAGATGAGCAACGCATCGGCTTGTCCTTGGTGGGGGTGCGCGTAGGGCTCGGGCACCTGGATCTCGCGGATCACCAGACCGTAGTCCCGCTGCAGCCACTCGCCGACGTCGCCAGCAACGGCCACGATGGCGTCACGGTCCCGGCTCGGCGTCGTCGGCTGCTGTGGTTCGGCGACCTGGATCTTTACCTGGTCCAGGATGTCCTGTTCCCCGGACGCGGCAAGCGACGACGAAGACAGGTAGCCGTGCCCCCGCTGCTCCTGGGGTGCGGGCGCGAGGCTGGGGTCGTACACGACGCCTGACACGCGCAGCCGTAACGGTTCGCCACTCGATGTCGTGACGACCACGGTGTCGCCGACGGCAAGGTCCAGCAGGGTGAGGGATTCGCGTCCGAGCAGGATTTCCCCTGGGGCCGGGGGCCAACGGCCCTGCTGCACCTCGAAGGTCGCCACCCGCATCGGGTCGTCCGGCGCGGCGGCGAACACTTGCAAGGGGTTCTCCAGCAATCGGCCGTCGACCTCGATCTCACTGGTGAACTGGGTACGTCCGGTCGCCTCGATGACACCCGGCCGGGTCTGTGCCTCGGCCACGATCGCTGCCATCCGCCCGGCGTCGATCGGGCGGTCGAGCAGGATCGTCGCCGACGCCGGCCCGGTATTCAGATAGGCATCGCGGGTTTCCCTGGCGCTGGCGCTCCAGGTAAAGAGCACCCCGCTGAACACCGTCAGGCTGACCGCGATCGCGATCACCATCAGCAGCAGCCGGAGCCAGGTCGCCCGCAGGTCTCGGCGCAACTTGACTGTGAGCAGGTTGGTCATACCGTTGCCTCCGCCGCCGCGCGTTCGTCCGCGATGACGCGGCCGTCCATAAGGGTCACCTGCCGGCCGGCAATCGACCTGACATCGCGTTCATGGGTGACGACCACGATGGTCTGCCCGTCGGCGTGGAGATTGGCGAACAGTTCGAGGACGGCGTCGGCCGTGGTGGAGTCGAGGTTGCCGGTCGGCTCGTCGGCCAGCAGGATTGGGGGATCGTTGGCCAGCGCCCGGGCGATCGCGGCCCGCTGCTGCTGGCCCCCGGAGAGCGTGACGGGCACCTTGTTGGCCTGGTCAGCAACGCCGACCCGCTCCAACAGCCGCTGCGCTCGATCGCGCCGCTCGCCAACCGGGAGCTTGCTGGCGAAATCCATCGGCAGCATCACGTTCTCGATAACGGTCAGGGTGGGCAACAGTTGGAAGAACTGGAACACTAGCCCGACGTTGCGTCCCCGCCAGGCGGCCAGTCCGTCCTCCGACAACGAACCAAGATCGGCGTTTGCCGCGCGAACGATACCTGAGGTCGGCCGATCGATGCCGGCGAGTAGATTGAGCAGCGTCGTCTTCCCGCTGCCTGAC